>CATLEQ010000008.1 GCA_949915905.1 uncultured Lachnospiraceae bacterium
CCATGATTATAGAAGTAAGAGCAAAAAACTGTTATGCATTTGAGGATGACATTACATTTTCAATGAAAGCAGATATGCGAAATAAGAAATTTGGAGCCAATGTTCATAAAGAGAATAATTTTAACGTGCTTAAAACGGTAGGAATATATGGACCAAACAATGTGGGAAAAACCTGTTTGATCAAGTGCATTAGAGCAATAAAAAATGTGCTTTTAAATAAAAAAAATGGTTTGATGCCTAATATATTTTCAGAGAGTGATGTATGCGAGTTGGGCGTAACATTTATGGTATTTGGAAGAAAGTTTTCTTATGATATAAAGTATGATGCAGAAAAAGAAGAATATATATATGAAGCATTTTCAGAGATATTCAAAGATCAGTATAATAATGAAAAAGAAGTTTGCTGGTTGAAAAAAGATACCATTAGTGAAATATATGAATGTGGTGATGAAGATGTGCGGATTATGATTCCAGTTGTATCGAAAAATAATTTGTTGTGTTATGTAATAGATACAAGTAAATTTAAGCATATCAACGAGATGAAGCAAATTCTTGTTGGATTTGCCGAAAAAATCGATATTATCAATATGAATAATATACCTATGCAGCATACGATCGAACTTATGAAGAATAAGAATCGATTGCAACAAAAGGTTGTTGAGTTCATAAAAAATGCAGACTTGTATATGGATAACTTTGAATATGTGGATATGGATAAGGTACAATTGAAAACTGGTGAAGGCGATGAAAAGCCAGACGAGAAAGTACTTGATATTCCAGAGAACATTATGGATCAAATCAGGCTTGTCTCCACATATAAAGGAGTCCATGTACCAAGCATGATGTTTGATTCCACGGGAACAAAGAAAATTGCAGCCATTGCCGGCTATGTTATAGAAGCACTTGAACAAGGCAGAATTCTTGTGGTAGATGAATTGGATAGCAGTATTCATTTTAAGCTTACCAGGGCAATTGTTGCGATGTTTAATAATGAACTGAATACAAGTGCACAGATGATATTTACAGTTCACGATATTAATCTTATGGATTGCAGGAGAATGTTCCGGAAGGAGCAAATTTGGTTTGTTCATAAGAATGAAGATGGTGTATATGTGTATTCGCTTGCTGATTTTACAGCACAACAAGGCGTGAGAGATACGACGGATGTTATGGAAAAGTATAGGAAAGGTGCTCTTGGAGCATTGCCTGATCCAGAATTGATTAACTCATTGCTCAGTATCAAGGGATACACAAAGGAGGCAAATGCAGATGGTGAATAGACTTCCTTTTATTCCTGATAACCATAAAATCTGCATTATCTGTGAGGGTAACGAGGAATATGAGTATCTTAAACGTTTGAAAGATTTGAAAGTGTGGAATGAGCAATATGAAATCTCATTGGTCAATGCCAGTGGCAATGGAAATATCCCGGCGAGGTATCAGGATCGATACCAAAATGGAGCAGATGAACTTGTTCTTGTGTTTTGCGATACGGAAAAGAAACCGTATGAGCAGTACGAGGATATTAAACGAAAGATTAATGAATTCCATGGTGTGGGTAATGCTGCAGATGAAGTGATTGTATTTGGAAATCCTTGTACGATGCAGATAATATCCAAGCATTGGACTGATGAAAATCTGAAATCGCCGGCAAAACCTATGAATGCTCCTCTGATAAAGAAATGTACCGGGGTGGAAAACTACAAAGGAAGAGCGGATCAGATTCAAGAGGTTATGAAACATGTTACGGAGGAGAATTATAGTGATATGAGTCAGAGGGTAAACGGCTTGGATTTAGATGATTCTGTTACTGGAAGTAGTAATTTTGGAAAGTTCATTAAGTTATTTGAGAGTGATGATAGCGGATGGATTGAGGAGATTAATACTAATGTGGAATTTGACAAGTAGTGTTTATGATGATTAAGTAAGAAGTTGGATAAAGGAGTCAGTGTGAATGGATTCTCTTCTGTAGAGGAAATGTCCTATATTTTAGTGGTAAGTAGAGCTCGGAAGTGGTATGATAAATTAGCAAATTGAAAATTATGGAGGCCAAACAACTATGCTTGATAAAATACCTAATGCAGAGGAAATGACCGCTTTAGTCGGACAATCCTTATATGATGTATGGAATAGGCTGTGCATTTTAATTGATGAAAAATATGAAATGGAACGCCAGTGGAATAAAGGCGGTAAAGCATGGACTTATGAGTATAAATATCGTCGGGGTGGTAAGACGCTTTGTTCGCTATATGCTAGAGAAAATTGTATAGGCTTTATGATTATTTTTGGAAAAGATGAGAGGGCAAAATTTGAAGCAGAACGAAATAATTATTCTGAACAAGTTCAAAAAATCTATGATGAAGCGCAGACTTACCATGATGGTAAGTGGGTAATGTTCGAACCGACTGATACATCAATGTTTCATGATTTGATTAAATTATTAGGCATTAAAAGAAAGCCAAATAGAAAGTAATGACTTGGTGGTGGATTCAATTGTCATGGACAAAGTTTCGGGAAAGCTGACGGTATTTTTTGAAGAACCCTTTTGGGTGGGGGTGTTTGAACGTGTATCGGATGGAAGGTTATCTGTGTGTAAGGTTACGTTTGGCGCAGAACCAAAAGATTATGAGGTTTATGATTTTGTTCTGAAAAAGTACTATCGGCTACGATTTAGTCCGGCTGTGGCAACTGATGTAAAAGAAGCCGGTCGCAATCCCAAACGGGTACAGCGAGAAAAAGAAGCATAGGGGCAGGTAATCCCTATGCTTCTTAATGATGAATGATTAGGAAAAACGAATATGAATAAATACAATTTATGGGGCGGTAAATTTGGGGAGGATAGTTTATGGCAAATAAAATCATACATATTTATGGCGCTTCGGGTTCTGGAACTACTACGTTGGCAAAGTACATTAGTGGAAAACTCAGATATGCTTTTATGGATACAGATGATTATTTTTGGAAACCAACCAATCCGCCCTATAAAGAAAAAAGAAATGTTTCTGAGCGATTGGAGTTAATGAAAAAAGATATTGCAAAGTTCGACAGAGTGATAATTTCTGGCTCTCTCGTTGATTGGGGAGATGAGTTGATTCCTTTGTTTACATTTGTCATTCGACTTAATACAGCTACTGATATACGAATAGAACGTCTAAAAAGAAGAGAATACGAACGTTTTGGCTCCCGCATAGAAATTGGTGGAGACATGTATGATGCTCATCAGGAATTTCTTGCATGGGCGGCGGCCTATGATTGTGGAGATGCTAATATGCGTAGTAAGGCAAAACATGATGAATGGCAAAAATTGTTGAAATGTAAACAGATTATATTAGATGGTAATGTAGGCGTGGAGGACAATTTTGAAATAATAAGGCCATACCTATAATATTGGTTCGTAGTAGCATGTGTGTTAGCTCTTTTTTTAATGACATGAAAGACATTATGCTGACAGTATGCAATCATTGGTGTATAAGGATATTTTGTTTGCCTATTATCCGTCTACAGACCCGGGAGCATACCTTGATTCTTTGGAAAAGGTTGCGGCATTGCCGGTGAAGAAAGTATTTCCGGCACACCATTCACTGGATATACAGCCGGAAATCTTAGCTCGTATGCGGGAGGCCTTTAGAAATCTCAAGGATGACGGAAAACTTCACCATGGCAGTGGAACATTTGACTATGGGGACTGGGGAGTATGGTTATAAAAGTAAATTATGGCAAGATAAGATACAACGCAAGGCATTTTTTTTGTATTTTTTTTCATTATTGTTTATCAAACGGGAAAAAAATGTCGATATGTTTTTGGAAATTAAGAGTAGCATACATAAAAGGAGACTGGAGACATGATTAAGTACATACGAAATTTAAAAATCAGATTCAAACTTTATGTTCTCGTAGGAGTCGCGCTGATCGGCATGCTTATTATCGGCGGCATGTCGTTCTATCTTATGGGTCGGATGAACGACATGACAAGTGACATTTCGACAAGCTGGCTTCCCAGTATGGATACGGCAAGGGACTTGGCCGCCACCCTTTCCAATATCCGTCTTAATGAATTGGGGTATCTTACTGCAAATTCTGATGACGTAGAGGCATCCAGCCTGCAGTACCTGCAAAAGGAAAAGGGAGATATGGATGCCCTCTTGGCCACGTATGAGGAATTAATTGACGAAGAGGAAAGAGGTTTCTATGATAATGCAATGAATCTCTGGACCCAGTACAATGAAGCGGATGAGGAAATGATTGCGTTAGCCAAACGAGGCCGCACTGAAGAAGCTCGTGCTATCTTGGAAGGCGAATGTGTAGAACTTTACAATTCCTTAAACAGTGCCTTTAATGATATTATTACTTACAATACAGAAGGCAGTGACGATGCGGCAGAGGAAAGCAGTTTCCTTTACAAAACTGCCGTTGGCCTTATGGCGGCAGTCATCCTTGTCATAATCCTTGTGGGAGTTTTCTTCTCATTTGTGGTTATACGCCTGATTAAGACCCCTATTTCCGAAATCGAGAACGCCGCTATAAAAATGGCAGAAGGCGATTTGGATGTAGAGATTTCTTATACCTCCAAGGATGAGTTGGGTGTTCTCGCCACGCAGGTACGTAGATTAATCCATAAGCTTCAGGTTATTATTGATGATGAGAATAAATTCCTTGCAAAAATGGCGGCCGGCGATTTTACGGTGGATTCTATTTGTGAAGGAGAATATACGGGAGGCTTCTATCCGCTGCTTGTTTCTTTCCGGGGCATTGCGGAAAAGCTTAACGACACGATGCTGCAAATCAGCCAAAGCTCCTCCCAGGTCGCAAGTGGATCGGAACAAGTATCTAATGGCGCCCAGGCTCTTTCCCAGGGAGCGACCGAGCAGGCAAGTTCCGTGCAGGAGCTCGCGGCCTCCATTAATGAAATCTCCGACAAGGTGAAGCAGAATGCGGACAATGCACGGCAGGCCAATGTAAAGGCGGGCAGCGTCAGTACGGAAATGAATGCGAGCAACGAAAAGATGCAGCAGATGATACAGGCGATGGATGATATCAGTAACTGCTCCAATGAAATCGGTAAAATCATTAAGACGATCGAAGATATTGCGTTCCAGACCAATATTCTTGCCCTTAATGCCGCCGTGGAAGCCGCCCGTGCGGGCACTGCCGGAAAAGGGTTTGCCGTAGTGGCCGATGAAGTCCGCAATCTGGCAAGCAAAAGCGCGGACGCCTCGAAGAATACCGCCGCGTTGATTGAAAATACATTAAAAGCGGTAGAAAACGGAACTCAGATTGCCGATGAGACGGCTCAGTTTTTGTTGCAGGCAGTAAATGACGTAAACGAAATGGCAGACATTATCGGACAGATTTCAGAGGCCAGCAGTGCCCAGGCTGATTCCGTCTCTCAGATTACTACGGGAATTGACCAGATTTCCAGCGTTGTACAGACAAATTCGGCAACTGCGGAAGAAAGTGCGGCCGCAAGCGAAGAACTGTCCGGACAGTCACAGCTTATGAAGAGCCTTGTGGGAAGGTTTAAGCTAAAAAAGTAGCTTTTAGGTATTCGGAGGAAGATATATGAGGTCTACAGATGATGTACCATGATATATTCTTCCTCGTTTTCCCTTATAATCTCAAATCCCGTCTTTTGATATAGTTTTGCCGCATAATTGGCCTTTTGGACGGAAAGGGAGACTTGCTTATATCCGCATGTTTTCAGCATGGCCAGGATTTCTCTCATCATGGCCGTGCCAATGCCTTGTCCTCGGTATTCTTTATAAAGGGAGATTGCCAAAGAGGGCGTTTCGTCATCTACATGTCCATAATCGTTCATGATACGAACCCAGACGGCTCCGATGACTTTGCCCTCAATTTCGGCCACGAGTCCCATGTCATCCTTTGATTCCCCAAAATGGTCAACATAAACCTGCAGTTCGGGAGAGGCGATAATTGTTTTAGGGGGAGGTTCGATGCCGTCCGGGACAAAAATCGCCTCATATAGAAAATCATCCAGTAATGGATATTCTTGTCTTTGTATTTTGCGTATCGTATATTTCATTTCACTTCACTCCTTTTTGTTTGGTGACAAGTTTAACATAAATTTTGATTGCACTCAATATAAAAGCTATTGATTGATCATGAAAAGGGAAAGTGGTGAGATGAATATGGATTATTAGTATAGTAAAATGCTTTACAAATGCTACCAAATGGAATATACTATAGGTAGTTTGAAGAAAGAGGTGATATAATGACTCAAATCAGTTTGCGTGTAGAAGATGACGTGAAGAAAAAAGCAGAACAAGTTTGTGCGGATATCGGGATGTCTTTATCAACAGCGATTAATATTTACTTGAAAAAACTAGGCAGAGAAGAACGAATACCGTTTGAAGTGGCGATAGACCCTTTTTATTCTGAAGAAAATATGTCCAGATTGAGAGCGTCGGTGGCGCAAATGGAGGCTACGGGAGGTACGGTGCACGAGGTGGAATTTGATGATTAAGTCGTGGACGGATGCCGCGTGGGAAGATTTTGAATATTGGTTGAAGCAAGATAAGAAAACGTTGAGGCGTATCCTGCAGTTGTTGAAGGATATTGATAGAAATGGCTATGAAGGGATTGGCAAGCCGGAGAGGCTGAGTGGTGATTTGGCAGCTTATTGGAGTCGGCGTATAGATGATGCCAATCGTATTGTTTATCGTATAGAGGGTAATACGATAAAGATTGTGCAATGTGGTTCTCATTATAGAGATAAGTAAAAATTTAGTCTTTCGTCGCAAGATGGAGGACTTTTTCTGGCATGGAGAAGATATGAACGACAGAAGCGGGGGACAAGCGTGTAGCTTTGAGCCGCCCGCTTCGGACGGCTCATTTATGGATGGCATTTATAGTTGAAACATTTACCCACAAGTTATTTCTTCATGAGTCCGGCACCGGCATTCCATGCTTTGGCAATCTGTTCGCCAGTCGTATAATAGCCGTGCTGGAACTGGTCAAATGTAAGTGCCTTTAATTTTACGGGGTCGACTTTTCCGTTATCGCCAAGTACTTTTTCTTCGGCTTTCACGTTGACGATTTTTCCTACGATTCCCGAAACATATTCTGTTTCGAGGAATTCGAGAAGCTCGCATTCCATCACAACCGGAAATTCTTCGATGATGGGAGCGTGGACTTTATCGCTTTTTACGGCATGATATCCGGTTCGCTCAAACTTGTCATCCATCTTGTTTCCTGACGCGATACCGAAAAAGTCCGCCACGTCGACATGCTCCTCGTCGGCAAGTGAAACGGTAAATGCTTTGCTTGCCTTAATGTTGAGCCATGTCTTTTTTCCTTCGCCAATAAAGAGGATGATTTTGTCCTCGTCGCAAATCTGTCCCCATGCAACATTCATCACATTGACCTTCTCGTTTTCGTCATATGCGGCCACCATCAATACGGGCATCGGGTAAACCGCTTGTACCAGTCCTAAATCTTTTTTCATTTCCATACCTCACTTTATTGCATTATTTTTTAAATTATGATAGGATTATAGCATCATACCAAAATGATTACAAGTACCTACATTTATGTAAGGTACTTACTTGGAGGAAGGCAATGAAAAGAAAAAAGATTGAAGACGCGGATTTTTATGACACAGGATATAGCTACACGCTTTCTCTGATCAGTGGAAAGTACAAGCCTATTATACTGTATTGCCTGATGGAGTATGAGCCGGTACGTTTCAATGAAATGCAGCGATATTTAAAGAAAGTCGCCGACAAAACGCTTAGCCAGAATTTGAAAGAGTTGGAGGCCGATGGCTTGATTGTACGCGAGGTTTACCCTCAGATACCGCCAAAAGTTGAATACTCTTTAAGTGAACGGGGGCATTCCCTTGTAAAGGTACTCGACAAACTGTGCGATTGGGGGAATGAAAACAGAAGGTAGTCCGGCATTCTTGAATTTTTGCAAAAAAGGTATTGACTCCTACGTTGCGTAATGGTTTATAGTGTAATTACACGGAAGGGGGAATCGCCGATGATGACGGTAAATGAGGTAAGTAAGTTGACCGGGGTGAGTATACGCGCCCTGCAATATTACGACAAAATCGGATTGCTGAAACCGACGGGTTATACAGAATCCGGATATCGGCTGTATGACGATACGGCCTTGGAAACGCTGCAGCAGATTTTACTGTTTCGAGAATTGGAATTCCCTTTAAAGGAAATCAAGCAAATTTTGTCCAGTCCGGATTTTGACAGAAATCGGGCGTTGGAGCAGCAGATTACGTTGCTTACAATGAAAAAGGAGCATTTGGAGGATTTGATTGATTTTGCCCGTGGAATAAAATTTTTAGGAGTGAATAAAATGGATTTTTCAGTATTTGACACAAAGAAAATGGACGAGTACGCGAGGCAGGCGAAAGAGCAATGGGGGCAGACGGCCGAATATGAGGAGTATGCGCAAAAATCCCGGGGAAGAAGCAAGGATGAGGAACGAAACGTCATGGAGAACTTTTTGCAGTTGTTTGTGGAATTTGGAAGATTAAAGGAGAGAGAGCCGCAATCTGCCGCGGTTCAAAATCAGGTTCGGAAATTGCAGGATTATATCACGCAGAATTTTTATCACTGCTCCAAAGACATCCTTTCGGGATTGGGGCAGATGTATGCCGGCGGCGGGGAATTTACGACCAACATTGACGGCGTTGGCGGGGCGGGAACGGCAAAGTTCACGGCCGAGGCCATTCGGATTTATTGCGGCAGGTGAGAGAACGTGTAAAGTGGAAAAGGATGAAAAATAGCAAGATTCATGAAAACATGAGGAATATTTTTGATATAATATGAACACTTGGTGAGGCTCTTTAATCCTGGTGGGCATGTTAGGATGTTTGTTAGGGTAAAGTCTTTTCGAGGGGCTTTGCCCTAATATTTTGTGAGTGGAATCGAAAAGGCAAAAGTGGGGCAAAACGTGCATGTAAACCTGGTGCGCACGGAGGGGCAAATTGGACAAAATAAGCGAGGAGGATGTCATGCGAACGCAAAAGGAGAGTGGGAAAGAGACATGTCCCGCCATTTGTGGCGAGGTCATTGATTTTATCGAAGGGCATTTGACGGAGGACTTGGATTTGGACATGGTTGCCGATGCGGTTCATTATTCAAAATATCACCTCCACCGGCTGTTCGTAAACGAGGTCGGGCTTACGATACACGATTACGTGCAGCGCAGGCGATTGACGGAAGCGGCGCGGCTCCTGGTCTTTTCAGACAAGCCCATTTTGGAAATCGCCCTGCTCGCCGGCTATGAGAGTCAGCAGGCGTTCACGTCCATATTCAAGGAAATGTATAAGAAGACACCGGGGCAATATCGGGAGGACGAGGTGTTTTATCCGTTGCAGTTGAGATTTGTTTTGAATGAAAATCCTGCGAAATTTGGCGAGGTGTCTGACTGGAAGCGGCGAATTACCGTGGCGGAAGAAAACGACGTTTCCGGGTGGATGGAGTTGGTGTGCCTGGTTATTGACGGATTTCCTTATTTGGATGAGGAACAATATGTCGCGCGGCTGCGGGAGTACATCGGGCGCGGGCAGGCGTTGATTTTAAAAGATGGGGACACCGCGATTGGTATCATGGCGTTTCATGAAGAAAAGGAATGTCATTCGCCCGCGGTGCGGACTCGTTCGCAGTCGGAGCAGGCGGGCGGCGACGGTTCTGCCGCGTGTGACCGAGCGGGTGGTGATGGTTCTGTCGTGCGTAAGCGAACGGGCGGTGACGGTCTTTCCACATGTAACCGGGTAGTAGATTTTCTGGGCGTGCATCCGCAATATAAAAAGCAAGGGATAACAGAGGCATTTTTGGCAAAATTGTGGGAAATGACGAGCGGGGCCAAGCATGTGGATGGGATGCTTGGCAATGGCATCGTCACGGTCACGACGTTTCGGGACGGTGACAAGGCGGACACGGGGTATCGCGACATGTTTCAACGGCTTGGGTTTGCCGAGGCGGAATTGCTTGTGGAGTTTGGCTATCCTACGCAGCGGCTTGTCCTGCAGGGAGAAAGTTGGAAGGGGGATGAAGGAGATGGCGAATCAGAAAAAAGTGACGGAAAACTTTGACGGGCGGATGCCAGAGATTTCCGGCGTGCAGGTGAGGGGAAAATGCGACGGGCAAGTGCCGGGAAATCCTTTGGCGCGGGACTTTGATATTAAGACATTGGTGCTCTTCGCGTTGCCGACCATCATCATGATGATGTTTATGGGGCTTTATACCATTGTGGACACCATTTTCGTGGCGCGTTTTGTAAACACGAACGCGTTGTCGGCTCTGAATATTGTTTGTCCCGTCATCAATCTCATCGTGGGGCTTGGAACCATGCTCGCGACCGGGGGAAACGCCGTCGTTGCGCGAAAAATGGGGGCGGGGGAAGAAAAGCGTGCCGCGCGGGATTTTACGTTTATTGTTTGTGCGGGAGCTGTTTTGGGATTGCTGATTTCCATCGTGGGAATTTTTTTTATGGATAGAATCATCTGGGGACTTGGGGCAAGCGAGATTTTGTTTCCTTATTGTAAGGAATATTTATTCGTCCTCCTGCTTTTTACCCCGGCGAGCATGCTCCAGGTTTTGTTTCAAAATCTAATCGTCACGGCGGGACGGCCGGGGTTTGGGATGGCGTTGTCAATTGGCGCGGGGGCGGCCAATATTTTGTTGGATTATGTTTTCATGGTTCCTTTGCAGATGGGGATTCGCGGCGCGGCACTTGGCACGGGAATCGGTTATTTGATTCCTACGTTGATTGGACTCGTTTTTTTCGCGGGGAGAAAAAGCGGTCTGAAATTTTGCAGGCTCAAAGTGGATTTTTCCGTGCTGGCGGAAAGTTGTTTGAACGGCGTTTCTGAAATGGTGAGCCAGATGGCGACGGCGGTCACCACGTTCTTTTTTAATGCAATTATGATGCACTTGTCAGGAGAAAACGGTGTTGCCGCCATCACGATTATCATATACGCCCAGTTCATGCTGACGACCTTGTACATTGGATTTTCGATGGGGGTCGCCCCGGTCATCAGCTATAATTATGGGCGGAGGGACGGCGTTCGGCTGAAAAGGATATTTCGGATTTGTATCGGCTTCGTCGTTGCCGTATCGGTTTCGATATTTCTTTTGTCGATGCTATTTGGAAGCGCGCTTGTCAAAGTCTTTTCGCCCGAGGGCACGCCGGTTTATGACATCGCGCGGAGGGGATTTTTAATCGTTCCGATTAGTTTTTTGTTCTGCGGAATCAATATGTTTGCGTCCGCGGCATTTACGGCATTGTCAAATGGAAAAGTGTCGGCAATCATTTCCATCTTGCGGACGTTCGTGTTTCTTTTGCTTTTCTTGTTTTTGTTGCCGCCCGTTTTGGGGGAAATGGGGGTGTGGTTGGCGGTCGTGCTGGCAGAAGGGGGGACGCTGCTGTTTTCCATTGCTTTCATTCATATGGAGGGGATTATGGGTTAAAAAGTTTCCGGCCTTTGGCCAATCAATGTGTTGATTGGCCGGGAGGCTTACTTTACAAATAGGTCACGATATTTTTTAGGTGTCATGTGGAACTGCTCCTTGAAAATCCGAAAAAAATGACTGGGACTACTATAGCCGCATGTTTCTGATACGTCATATATGGACAAGGTGGTTTCCACGAGAAGCCGGAGGGCAGTTTGCAGGCGAACCTCGCGCACGATTTCGCGGTAGCTTCGGCCGGTTCGCTTTTTTAGGTATCTGGCCAGATAATTTGCATTGTAACCAAGATTGGCGGCCATGGTTTCCAACGATTGGCGCAGGCAATGTTCTTGTATGTATTGGAGGATTTCCAATGCTTTTTTATCAATTCCGACATAACTGTAGTGGCTGCAATTGGCAAGGAAGTCCAGAAGAAGTAAAAGCCATGCCTCCAGAGAAAAGGTCTGGTGAAAGCCGGAACTGACATATTCGTGGATGATATGGTTAATGTAGAGGGGGACTTCTTTGGCATATCCTACGGAGAAAAACATATACTTTGACGGACACGCAGAGTCCGCCTGCCCCGCAGGGGCATGCGTTAAGGGATGCCCTTGGGTATAGTTTGCCGGAATGGATTCGTTCGTCCTGGCAAAATCAGGGGAGGATGCCGCATTTTTGAACGGCACTTTTTCAGAAGGCCCGGATAAAAATGTGGAAACAGGGGAGTCGCTCCTGGCAAATCGCTGAAGAGTGCCGTCCATCAAAGAAGGCTTGATGCAAATATTGACCAGTGTCGTGTCAGGGTTGATACAGCGCAGTTCATGCACGGCCTGCGGATTCACGAGGCAAATATCCCCCATGCGCATATATAGTTCGTTACCGTCAATAATATTTAAGACATTTCCTTCGATAACATAAGTCAGTTCAAAATAGTCGTGATTGTGTTTCGGAAAATCTTCTGTCACGATGTGGCTTAAAACATAAACGTCCTCGTGAGGCGGCAGCCGTTCATATAGGTCGGAAATGTCATGGATAAAATAATGCTTGCTTAGTTGGTTGAAGTTATCTTGCAGTAGTTTTACGGTTGGAATGGCGTAAGGGGAGAGGTGGTCTCCGCTTTCCACGGTGGCCAGATGGTTGACAATTATTTTTTCACTCATAGATTCACCTTCAGTTTGCCATGCGTTCCTTTTCATTGCAGTGAATAAGAAACGCAATGTAATAAAATCACACTTTTTGCTTTAAAAAGTATCTGTTTCATAAATACATTCTAGCATATTATATAGATACAGACAATAAGAAAAGAGGTGGATTGAATGAAAGAGTATATTTTGCGGATGGGAAATATGGCGGCCTTGTTCAAATATATGGATTTTTTGACGGAGTGCGAATTTGAGGGGGAAATTTTGTTGGAATCAGAGCGTATGGATGCAAAGGATATTTTGTACATATGTGATAAGTTGATAAATCAAATGTTGCTTAGAGTAAGCGAAGGGGATGAAGGGAAGATTGAACGGTATCTCTGTGATAATGGACTATTATGCAATAAGTGAAATGAGTGAAAGCAGAAACGGGGGAGCGTGAAATGGATTTTATCAAGCTTATAAATTCGCCGGAATATGATTTTTTGCGGAACAATCCGAGGCTTGGCGGGCGCGTGATTCTCTTGGGGCTCGGAGGAAGCCATGCCTATGGAACGAATAATGAGAACAGTGACGTTGACATTCGGGGGATCACGTTAAATCTTCCCTCGGACTTGCTGGGGCTGACGAGGTTTGAACAATTTGAGGACGCGTACACGGACACGGTCATTTATTCGTTTAACAAAATCATCCGGCTTCTTTTGGAATGCAACCCGAACACGATTGAGCTGTTGGGATTGGACGAGGAACAATATTTGATAAAGACCGCGGCAGGGCAGGAGCTTTTGGACAATCGGGCGTTGTTTTTGTCAAAGCGGGCGGCGAAGTCCTTTGGCGGATATGCGAGCGCGCAGCTTCGGCGGCTGCAAAATGCCGTGGCCCGGGATTCGATGTCGCAGCCGGAGCGGGAGCGGCACATTTACAATTCCGTGAAAAACGCGCTGGATGATTTCATGCGGAAAAATGCGGCACTTGGCAAGGGTGACGTTCGTCTTTATATTGACGAGTCCGACAATCCGGAGTATGAGACGGAAATATTTATGGATGCGGAGTATAAGCACCTGCCGTTACGCGGTTCAGCAAGCATGCTGGAAGTCATGCACAACGTCGTCCGGGAGTACGACAAGATTGGCAAGCGCAACAAGAAAAAGGACGATGACCATTTGAACAAGCACGCGATGCATTTAATTCGCCTGTTCTTGATGGCGATAGACATTTTGGAAAAGGGCGAGATCAAGACGCATAGGACGGATGAACTGGAATTGCTTAGGGGAATTCGGCGCGGCGATTTCCAGAGAGAGGATAAGACGTTTTCGAAGGAGTTTTACGACATGGTGTCCGATTATGAAATGCGGTTGGAAAGGGCGACGCGTCGTTCGGTTTTGCCGGACAATCCCGACATGGAAAAGGTGGGAAGGCTCGTGGAACGAATAAATCGGAGGGCGATAGAGGATTGACATTTTGGTGGAGACATTTTATAATAAAAGAAAACATATGTTCATGTTTGGCGGCGCGAACGTGAGGAGGAAGCGAGATGGCGAATATTTTCGATGTGGCAAAATATATTTTGGAAAAAAGGGGAACGATGTCCACGATGAAGCTACAAAAGTTGTGCTATTACGCACAAGCCTGGGCGTTAGTCTGGGATGACGAACCTTTGTTTGATGAGGAGTTTGAGGCATGGGCGAACGGGCCGGTATGTCGCGAGCTCTTTTTGAAAACACAGGGACGATATTCTGTTTCGGCTGAAGACGAGACAGGTGGGAACGGTGATTTGACCGAGGATGAAAAGGACACGATTGATAAGGTGTTGGAACATTATGGGGAGCACAATGCCCAGTGGCTTAGTCAGTTGACACATATGGAGGAGCCATGGAATAATGCCCGTATCGGTGTTCCAGCCGGCGTGGGTTGCAATCGAATCATAACAAAAGAAAGCATGGCACTTTATTATGGCGGAATCTAAAAAGAGGGTAAAACAAGTCAGACAAATAGAAAAACCCAAGGGGAATAGTATTGGTTAGGGCGGAAATCCTGACCAATATTATTCAGGGCATCTGGCATCCAAAAGGCTTGTCGAATTGTATGTTGAGGCAGAGTCGTTGGTATCCTTGCGGTTGACGGGCGCACATCGGATTTATGGGTACATGAAGGAATCTGTTTTTAATGTTTTGTGGATTGACTTGGACCATGGTGACAATGGGACGTGCGTTTGTCAATCTCATAAGAAACATACTAAGAGTGATTATACTGAGCATTAAATAAATTTGCCGTTTAGGAACTGTTCAAAAGTTATTGATGAACAGTTCCTTAGTATAATAATGACGCTGTCATTGTATTGATAAAGTGTACGTGAATTTGGAAGAGAATGAATGGGAAGTGGGGCATTGAGACAGAGACCGGAATATGACATGAAATTGATAGGGCGTAACTTACGGCGGCTGCGTAAGGCGAAAGGTCTTTCGGTGGATGACGTGCGCAAATATCTTTGCATGGGTTCCGTGCAAGCCGTGTACAAGTATGAGGGCGGGAAAAGTTATCCGCCGGTGGACACGATGTTCGCACTTATGGAACTGTATGGGGCGAGCGTGGAGGATATTGTCGGCATGCACGAAAGTATTGGTGCGAATTGTGAAAATGATACTGAAGATAATAACGAGAAGCGGCGGTTGGCATCAGGTGTCTGGGAAATGCCAAGCATGATTCTGATGGAAAGGATGCGGGAGTATCAGGCGAAGAGGCTGGAAAGATATTATAAGTTGTGCGTGCAATATGCAAATAGGCCGCGATAGTAACAATAGAGCGACAACGTGGCATGTGGTTTGGCGAAGGTCGTCATATGGTGAAAATGAGATGGACTTTGAAATCCGCAAGGGTTTTGGAGTCCATTTTTAGTGGGTTTATACTTGTGGAAATTCAACTACGCCGTCAATGACAAGGCATGAAAAAAGAATTAAAATACAAATGAAGAAAGTTTCAAAATAAGCAGGGGAAGCTTGAATTTGTAACGGAGAAATGATATTATGAAGGGGAAAAATAAGGATGGGGAATATATATGACGGGGTGTTTCGGACAATTTTAAATGACTGCAGGAAGCTGATACTTCCGGTAATTAACGAAATTTTTGATGAAGGATATATAGGGGACGAGAAGGTTGAGTTTTTCCCGAATGAACATTTCCTTGACCAGCAGAATATGGCGGACAAAGAGCGGATAACGGACACGAATTTTAGAATTATCGGCAAGGAAATTAAGAAATATCATCTAGAATGTGAAAGTAGCCTGCCGGACGGAAGGATTACGATTCGCCTCTTGGAGTATGATGCCCAAATCGCCTTGGATGAGGGCGAGGTGGAGGAAGAAACGTTGACGGTGACGTTTCCGAACACGGCCGTTTTGTATTTGCGAACATATAAGAAGACACCGGATAAAATGAAGTATGTGATAATTACCCCGGGAGGAACCGTGGCATATGACATACCAATTATGAAGGTACAGTCGTATACGATTGATGACATTTTTGAAAAGCGGTTATTGCTTCTGATTCCGTTTTATATTTTCTTACATGAGAAGTGTTTTTTTGAGTATAATGACGATGAGCGGAAGTTGGCAGAGTTGAAAATGGAGTATAAGGACATCTTGGAAAGACTTGACGAATTGGATCGTCAGGAAGTGATAGGGGCGTTTGACAAGCGGACGATTATAGAACTATCCGATGACGTGGTGAAGGAAATTGCAAAGAAATATGAGAACGTGCAGAAAGGGATAGGTGAAGTCATGGGTGGAGCATTGATTGAAACGAGTGCGCGTAAATTGAAAAACGAAGGAATAAGTGAAGGGATAAGTGAAGGAATAAAGGTGGGTATTCGTAAGTTGGTTGAAAGTCTCAGGTCGTTATCAATTCCAGATGAGACGATAGAAGCACAATTAGTAGAAAGATATCAGATGAGCAAGGACGAGGCGATAGATTGGGTCAGGAAAACTGGCACAACGTCTCGGTAGTGTAAGAAGTTTGTGTTTTTGCTTCCTGCGATATAGCAGAAACGGGCTTTAAAGTCTTTAAGGGTTTTGAAGCCCGTTTTTTGTGGCTCTATGTTTGTAGAAATTCAACTACGCCGTCAATGACAGATTGCGAGAACGATGTTATTCTAGTAGGAAGAGGTATAGAGTGGCAGGGGATGTCAAGAGGGTGGTTTTGTGTTGTTTTTGGTGGATTATGAAAACGTGGGAAATGAAGGGATGAAGGGCAGTGCTTATCTGGACGCGGGGGATCATGTGATCGTGTTTTACAGTGAGGCCAAGTCGAACATGGAGAGAAGGACGCTGGAGCATTTATCGACTTCCGGGTGCAGGTTCGAAGCGTGCAAGCTTTGTAAATCCGGGAAAAATGCCCTGGATTTTTATATTACGTCGAGGCTTGGCGAATTAATTGGCGGTGGCTATGACGGCATCGCGGTCATCGTGAGCAGGGACGGCGGATTTGGCGCTGCGCGGGAGTATTGGGAGAAGCGAGCGGTTCACAAAAGGCGAATCCTGCTGTCGCATAGCATCGAAGACGGGATTGTAATGGGAAATGAAAATAATGGTCGCACGAAAGAATTGCGGCGGTTGCGTGAAAAGTGCGCCATTGGGAGCTATTATTGTGCTTATACGGAACGGATGAGGATAAAGGCGGTTTTACAAAATCTGTTCGCGGACACAGAGTATGAGGGAAGAATAGGAGAGATTCAAGGCATGCTTGAAGGGAAAGAAAAAAGCGCGAAGGTTATATACCTTGACAGCTTGCGCTTGTTTGGGAGAAAAGGCGGGCTGGAGATTTACAATAAAGTGAAGGCGAGCGGCGAACTGCAGAGGGCAGGTGGTGCAACGCATGGCTCAAACAGCGATTAACTGCAAAGGGCGAAATTATTTTTCACGGAAGGATGGAGCGATAAAATTAACATGTGGAATGATTGACACAAAATTCCATGCCATATATAATGTAAGCTGGAAGCGTCAGAATGAACGGGTTTTGCTTCCGACATCATGAATTTGGAAGGGGATAAGTGTGGATTATGAAACGTGCAAAAGTGAAAGTACCGTTGAAGTTGATTGTTGATGCCATTGAGATGGCAGACGATATGTGGAAGCAGTATCTTGACATAGAGAAGATGGAAGTTGTCAGTTTGATGGAGGATTCATATGATTATGATGAGGAAGACAAGGAACTTTCCGAGTTGATTGAGGAAGAGTGGAATGTTCGTTTTTTTGGATTGCCATCCAAGTTTGATATCCATGAATATAGTATCATGGAACATTTTATATGGGGTTTGCCGGAAGGACGGATGCAGGATTCTCTGGAAAATGCCATCAGGGGGAGGGGTGCGTTCCGTAGATTCAAAGATGCCATTATTCGCTATGGAATCGAGCAAATCTGGTATGACTATCAGGAAGAGGCATATCGGAAAATCGCGATAGAATGGTGCGAGGCCCGCGGTTTTACGTATGAGGATGAGGGAAAGGCTGTTTCCGCAAAAGAGGAAATGCCAGAACCGGCAGGAGATGACGATGAACTTACATGGAAGGAAATCAGTACGGAGCATATTATCCAAGATAAATGGATAGACTTTCGAAGATCCGTATATCGTTTCCCTGACGGGAGCGTGTTTGAACCGTATTATAGTTATAGCCGCAGGGATTATGTGGTAATCGTGGCTTCGGACACGGATGGGAATTATTTGTGCGTCCGTCAGTTCAGACAAGGAATTAAAAAAGTGACTACAGAATTTCCGGCAGGCGGGATAGAGCGGAAGGACGGAAAAGAATACGGCGGTGACGGTGACTTGTCTGCGGAGGACGCGCTTGCGGCGGCGAAGCGAGAACTTTTGGAGGAGACCGGTTACGATTCGGATGAATGGAAACACCTGCTCACGGTGCCGGCAAATGCCACGATTGCGGATAATTACGCGCATCTTTTCGCGGCGAGAAATTGCCGGAAGGTGGCCGGGCAGTCTCTTGATGAGACGGAATTTTTGAATGTGGAAAAGTTTTCAGTACAAGAGATAGAGGATATGATTGCGAAGGGAGAGTTCCAACAGGCGATTCACATCATGGCATGGCTGTTGTCTGTCAGATAACGTGATACCGGGGTGATTTAAGGAATTTTTAAGTGTTATGTCGTTATTTTTTTAGATGAGCATGATAGCATGGTAATAAAAATGCGATGGGAGAAAAGATAATGAAAAAGAAACGTCTCATAATCGGAATTTTTGTTGTAATTTTTACCTTATCATGTATTTGGTTTATCACTCGTCCCGAGAAATTAGGCAACATGAGTCATAGCTGTACGGAACCGGAAACAAGTGTTTCTGATATTTCGTTTGAGTGTGAAACGGGTCAAAAAATAAGATTTTACTTTTCGTCCGACATAAGAGCCGGGGAAATGCACGTCGCATTATACGATTCTACGGGAGACGTGGTGTATGAATTTGATAGGGCGAGGGAACTGGTGGATTATCTTACATTGGAGACGGCAGATACTTATACCTTGGAGGTGGAGTACAAGGATTTTGTTGGTGATTTTAAGGCCGTGATTACCAAGGCGCGGTGACTTGTCAGGTGTAGATGTTTTCTTTTATGATGTAAAATGGAACTAAGAGAAGTATCGGGAGATTTTTAGTAGACCTCCCGATACATTTTTTTACGGTATTGCGAGGGCGTCATCTGTTTCCACTTGCGGAAGATGGCGGCAAAGTTGCTCTGGCTTTGAAAACCCAAATAGGTGGAAATCTCGCTGATGGAACGGGGCGTGTGTTCCAGCAGATTGCAGGCGACATTCACCTTTTCACGCTGAATATAATTATGGATGGTCATCCCCACTTCTTTAGAAAAGAGATGGCATAGATAAGTCTCGGTCAATCCCGTGTAATCCGCGAGTTCCTTTAGGGTGATTTTTTGAAAAATATTGCGGCTTATGTAGTTGCGCGCCTGCTCTACCTGATAGGAACGAGGTGATTCGTGTAATTTGGCCACCCGCTTGGCAAACATGACGGCGGTAAGCTGGAAAATATTGTGGATTTCTTCCACGGTGTTACAGCCGGAAAGAGCATAAAGCAAGGCATCGGAGAGGTCAAAGGCTTCATCTGGAGAAACTCCGCAGTCGATGGCGGTACGGGAGGACAAGGCGATTGCGGTAACGGTAAGGTAAATGTAGCCGGTCTTTTTGTTCAAGGCCATGGAGCCCAGGTTGTCATCCATCCGGGTGAACGGGGCAATTCGAATGTTCTTATAATCTCCCTGCCGAATCTTTTTCATCAATTCTGCTTCTGCTTCGAGGGGGATTCGTTGAAACTGGTTTTCACCCTGCTGAAATTTGCTTAAGTCTAAAAGTGTCTCTAATTGTTGTTCGGTAATCATTGTTTTTCCCTATTGTCATTCTATTATTATCACGATGAAAAGGTCATGCATTTCATGTAGACATGCCATACGTGACTTTTTGGCTTTGGCATCATTATACATAAATTCTAAGAAAATAGCAATATTGAGATAAAAATCATAAGAACAAGTTAGAAAATAATAGAAGAACTACGTATAATGGCTACAGAGAAAGGAACAAGGTTTGGACAACTTAGAAAAAAGGTAAGGGAAAGAATGTAAGGGAAAGAATGTAAGGATAAGAATGTAAGAAAGGGGACGAGTAAATGCTGGCAACGTTTATCGTGGGGAAGATTCAAAAGGCGATTTACAAAGGAAAGCCCATCAATTCTTTCGAGCCGTTTGCCGAACCGAAGCAGGTGGTCAAGGAAAACGGGCAGTATTATGTCACGGAGATTCAGTACGGTGTGGAGTATCCGAACAGCTATCTGGACATTACATATCCGACGGAGAATACGAAAAAGAAGCGTCCGACGGTCATTTATTTTCACGGCGGTGGTTTTTTTGGCGGGGACAAGTCCATGGGCGACCCATTGGCGGTGGACGACGACGCGAACCGACTTTTTGAGGAGATTGTCGCGAATGGATATAATTTTGTAAATGTAAATTATGCCCTCGTTCCGGAGTGTCATTTTCCGGTGCCGTTTATCCAAATGAACCAGGCCATTGATTTTCTGGTGAAAAATGGAAAAAACTATGGGCTTGACATGGAGAACGTGACGATTTTCGGGCAGTCGGCGGGCGCGGTGCTTACGGGTCAGTTTGGCGCGCTTTTATGTAATCCTGAGTATGCAAAGCTTTTGGACGTGAGGCCGGCAATTGCGCCAGAAGCGGTAAAGGCGTTGGTAATAGACGATGCTCCGTTTATCGTCGAAGAGTTCAGGGGGAAGTTGAAACTTTTGATGCAAAGTTATTTCGGCATGAGGAAGATTACGGAGGAAACGGCAAGGAAATACAATGCTTATGCCTACATTTCCGAAGGATATCGTCCAACGTTTTTGACGGCGGGGAACACAGACGGTTTTCCGAGGGACATGGAGGCATTTGCAAAAAGGTTGAAGGAACATGGCGTGGAACATGAATATTTTTTCGTGCCGAGAGAAACCTGCGAACTTCCACACGGATATTTAAACATGGTGAAGACGAATCCGCATGCGCGGGAATGTTTTGACCATATTATCGCGTTTATGAATCGGCATAGCGGTGTGGAGGATGCGGATGGGACGGCAATGGAAAGAGCGGATGAAAATTGACGAGGCGGTAACGGAAAGAGCGGATGAAAATTGACGAGACGGCAATGGAAACGGTAGATGAGAATTGATAAGGGAGGTAGGCGTAATAAAATGAGAGCGGAAACAATCGTATTACATGAGAAGCGAGACGTAACTTTAACGGCATATATCCAGGAAGCGGAAGGTGAGTTTGGATTTACGAAACGTCCGGCCATGCTGGTGCTTCCGGGTGGCGGATATGCCATGTGCTCCGACCGGGAGGCGGACCCGGTGGCATTGGCTTATTCAAAAGCGGGATTTCAGACATTCGTCCTTCGTTATACGGTGACCTCGAAAGGAAAATGGCCGTTGCCCTTGGAGGATTATGAGGAAGCGATGGAATTAATTGTGAAGAATGCCGAGGCATGGCATGTTGATCAGGATAAAATTGCCGCCGTCGGATTTTCGGCGGGGGGACATCTCTGTGCATGCGTGGCGACCGTGGCAGAGCATAAGCCGGCAGCGGCAATTCTTGTTTATCCGGCCATATTAAAGGAAATCTGTGATTTGTGTCAGCCGGGCATGCCATATCCGAACGAACATGTGGGGAAAGACACTTGTCCGTGCTTTTTGGTGGCGGCAAGGGACGACCGAACGGTAGATATTAAGAATAGTCTGATGATGGAACTTGCGTTGGCGGAAAAAGGAATTCCCTTCGAGAGTCATATTTATTCTTATGGCGGACATGGATTTTCCACGGCGGAGCAGTGGGTAGTGACGAACAGTGTTTCAGAGCGGGTGCCGGACTGGGTGCCGGACAGTATCGGGTGGCTGAAGGAAATTTTCGGGGCATTGACTTATAAAGGTTTTACGGAACCGAACATCGCGGTCAGCAAGAATGGGGATACGGCTCCGGTGTTGGCGGTATCTTGCTCGCTTAAGCATATCCGCAAGCAGTCCGAGGAAGTGCAGACGCTGTTGAAGCCAATGTATGACGGAATACGGATAGTGGCGGAGGCAAGAGGTTTTGACATGGAGAAATTGATGGATGCAGTTGGCAATAATACCATTCGGGAAATTATGGAGATAGTACAAGTAGATGCGGATGCCATAGTGGAAATAGACAAGGCATTGCATGGCATGGTGAATAGGTTGGAGGAGAGGAAGGGATGAAAAAGCAGGCGTATAACCCCTATCTTCCCAGTTGGGAGTACATAGCGGACGGAGAGCCGCATGTTTTCGAAAATCGTTTGTATGTATATGGCTCCCACGACAAGTTCAACGGGACACAGTTTTGCATGAATGATTATGTATGTTGGTCTGCCTCGCTCGATGATTTGTCAGATTGGAGGATGGAAGGGGTTATTTATCGGAAGACGCAGGATCCACATGCAAAAGAGGATGGCATCATGCAGGCGCCGGACGTGGTGCAAGGCTATGATGGAAGGTACTATTTGTATTATGCTCTGGGGCTGGCACCGTTCGTGTGCGTGGCGGTTGCCGACGAGCCTGCCGGACCATTTGCTTATTATGGCGTGGTGCATCGAGAAAATGGAACGGCGGTTGGCTTGGGAGAGAAGGACGTGTTCATGTTCGACCCGGGACTTTTCATGGATGACGACGGTGAATGCTATCTGTATTGTGGTTTCGGTCCGGAGGAGGACGGGATGTTTGGCGCGGTTTGCCGGAAATACCAGATGGAGGGCGCGTATGCATTTCGTCTGGAAAAAGACATGCTCACCATAAAGGAAGAGGGCAGGCTGATTTTGCCGAAAGTCGGACGCTCGGAGGGAACCGGTTTCGAGGGGCATGAGTTTTTCGAGGCAAGTTCCATGCGCAAGATAAATGGAAAATATTATTTTATTTACTCATCCATCTTGTCGCATGAATTGTGTTATGCGGTGAGCGATTATCCGGATCGGGGATTTCAGTTTGGCGGAACCATCGTAAGCAATGGGGACATCGGATTTCAGGGAAGGACGGAGCCTTTGAATTACACGGGAAACACGCATGGGAGCCTTGTGTGCGTGCATGGGCAATGGTATGTATTTTACCATCGGCAGACAAACAAGCACAATTATTCGCGGCAGGCATGTGCGGAGCCGATTTCCTTCGCGGAGGACGGTTCAATCGCTCAGGTGGAAGTTACGAGTTGCGGTCTAAACGGAGGGACACTTGTCGGAAAGGGCTCATATCCGGCGTATATTGCCTGCAACCTGATGTCAAAGTCGGGGGCGCTCCACTATGGAACGGCGGCAACCCCCGAGGCAGAGGGACATCCGTATTTGACCCAGACGGGGGAAGACCGGGAAGAAAACGGCGACCAGTATATCGCGGACATGCAGGATGGCGCATTGGCGGGATTCAAGTATTTTGAGTTCACGGGCAAGACGAAGATAGGCATTGAGGTAAGCGGACATGGCGAAGGCGTGATGGAAGTGTGGACAAAATTGGAGGAAGCGTGCGGCATGGAAACACACGGAATGGAAGCGGCCTTGCGCAAGCCGATTTGTAAAATCGCGCTGCGAGTCGAGGGCGAGAAACGAACGTTTGGGGGCGAGGAGGTGGAACTGCAAGGAAAACAGTCTTTGTATTTCACGTATCGCGGCAGTGGCAGTGTTGACTTCCATGGATTTGAATTACGATAAGACATCTATTTTGGATGCAAATGGAAACATGGCCATTCGTGGCCAATGACGAACAAATTTGATGAAATGAAGGAGAAGGGTAAAAATGGGAAAGACAAAAGGAAAGAAACAGTATCCAGAAAATTTCCGCAGTTTGGCGGGATTCTTTATGACAATGTTTGCAAATGCATTTGCGGCAACGGTATTGGGCATTTTCATGATATTTTTGACGGACTATTCCGGCATTGACTCGGCAATGGGAAAGGTGGGCTATGCTGCTGGCTTTGGTACGCTGTTTTTGTTGGTCACGAGAATCATCGACGCGGTTGACGATCCGGTGCAGGGCTGGATCGTGGACAGTGCGAAAGAGCAGAAATTTGGAAAATACCGTAAGTTCGGAATCATTGGAACGCTTGTATTGGCAGTGGGGTTGATTATGTTGTTTGCCATGCCGCAAGGTGTGAAGGGAAATGCCCTTCTTTTGTGGGTGTGGGCCGTGGTTGGCTATTTGATGTTTGACATGGGAAGCGCGTTGTCTGCGATTACGGCTCCGTTGGTTCAGAAAAGCACGACGGTTCCCCGCGTTCGCGCAAAAATTTTGTCCGTCATTCGGATGGCGGCCGTAATTGCCGCGATTCCGTCTGCTTTTTTCGTGGCCATCGTGACCGCCTTGGGAAAGGACGGTAATTTGGGAAAGACGGCGACAAGTACTGCCGTGATTTTTTGCCTGATAGCTTGCGCGGTGACGATTCTGGGAATCTTGCTGTTAAAGGAGCCATATCTGGAGAAGGCGAATGAGGAAAAGAAAGGCGCGGTTGGCGCATCGGACATCCTCAATCTTGTGAAAAAGGACAAACCATTGTGGATACACAGCCTTGGCTTCTTGATTGGAAACATGAGTTATGGTCTGGCCGCAGGCGTGATGCTGTACTTCATCAAATGGTATTTTTGCGCCGACATGGCGACCGGCGAGGTGAATTTGGCGAAATTTGCCGCATTGTCCGGCATTTACTCTTTGGCGGCGTTGATTCCGAACTTTCTTTGCCCGTTTTTGACGACGTTGGTTTTGAAGATTTTTAAAACCGTGGATCGCGGCATGTCGGGCTGCATGCTGATTATGGCCTGCGGGTACGGGGTGATTTATGTATTGAATGTGACCGGCATTATGAGGGCGGTTCCGGCACTGCTGTTCGTCTTGTTCTTTATCGTGATGATACCGTCTGGTATGACGGCGATATTTTCCACTCTTCTGACCGTGGAGTGTGCGGACTATGCGGAATATACCATCGGACGCAACATGACGGCCATTACGAATTCCTTGTATGGCCTGACGCAGAAGGCGGCCAGCGCGATTGGCGCGGCGGTGCCGGGAATCCTTTTGGTGGCGGTTGGCTATAGCGTGAACGAGGCGACGGGAGCTTACACGGGTGACTTGGCATCCCTACCGAGCATGGTGAGCGGGCTATCGTTGGTATTGGCCTTGGTTCCGGCCATCATGGCGGCGGCTTCCTTCGTGATTTACAAATTTTTCTATAAGATTACGCCGGAGGTTCGGGAGAAGATGACGAAAGAACTGGAGCGTCGCCATGCTGAGCAGAGCGCGGAAGGGGAAGCGTAAGCGGGAAGAGGTAGGCATTGGTGCACGGCGACACGGAAATGGAGACAAAGATGAAAACAAACGCGAAATGGATTTGCCATTCGAACGATGGGCGGGAAACGCCTCTGGTGCCGGTGTTCCGTAAAAAATTTGAGGTTGGCGGCGAGCTGGTATCGGCGAAATTGTATATCACCGCGCATGGAATTTACGAGGCAAAAATAAATGGAAAGGCCGTGACAGAGAATAAGTTCACGCCAGGGCTTACCAGCTATTATTATCGGATACAAGTGCAGGAATATGACGTGACGGATTTGCTTGCGGAGGGGGAAAATATGTGGCAGACCACGGTGGGCGACGGATGGTGGCGGTGGCATAACAATTATGGTTACCGCCTCGCCCTGCTTGGATGGCTGGAACTTGCATACGAGGATGGAACGACCGTGGTAACGACGGATGAAGGTTTCGAGGTCGGAACGGGTCCCGTGGTGAAGACGGACTTGCAGAAAGGCGAGACGTATGACGCAAGACTTGTAGAATCGGACTGGGTGGCGGCCATTCTTGAGACGGAACATACGGACGCGCGGCTTATTAAGACTGAGGGCGTGCCGGTACGCGAAAAGGAGCGTTTTTCTGGGAAAGTTCTGCGTGACAGTGCACAAAATCTGATTGTGGATTTTGGGCAAAATATTGCCGGATATGTGAACATGAAGCTTTATGATACAAAGCCCGGCCAGGTAATACATTTGAAGCATGGCGAGGCATTGGACTTGGAGGGAAAATTTTCCACCGCGAATTGTGACGGGGGAATGGAAGAATTCCAGGAAATTACTTACATTTGTAAAGGTGCCGAGGTGGAAGAATATACGCCGCATTTTGCCTATTCGGGATTTCGCTACGTGCTGGTGGAAGGGCTTTTGCTTGATGCGGATGCAGGGAATGAATCCATGCGAACCGGGAATGAGGTGGGTACCGAGGTGGCGGATGTGGAGGTATTCGCGGAAAGGATAGGGAAACTTGCCGCGTTCGAGGCGGTCGCCGTGTATTCCGACATGGAGGAGACGGGAGATTTTCGTTGCTCCAACGAGCTTATCAACAAGCTGGTGGAAAATGCGAGATGGAGCCAGAAGGGGAATTTCCTGGACGTGCCGGTGGACTGCCCGACTCGTGAGCGGAATGCATGGACCGGGGACGCGCAGATTTACGTGCGGACGGCGGCCTATTTCATGGACGTTTCTGACTTTTTTAAGAAATGGCTGAAAGACCAGACCATAGAGCAGTATGAAAGCGGAAAGGTGGGAATTACGTTTCCGTCGACTTCCAGCGTCCACAATCCGGAGGAATTTGTACGGATAAGGGAGAAAGATCCGCGCATGGCGTTGGCGGGACCGACCGGCAACGGCAATATCGGTGAGGACAGCGTCGGCTGGGGGGATTCCGCAGTATGGCTTCCTTATCAATTATATTTGATGTATGGCGACAAACGGATTTTGCAGAATCAGTATGAGACGGCGCGTCGTTGGGTGGAGTATTCGCTCGCCTGCATGCGGGAGAAAAATCCAATGTACGCGGATAAGCCGTGGTATATAAATGGGGACGGCAATTATATTTATGACACGAAGTTCCACTATGGGGAGTGGAACGAACCGTTGCCGCCGAGTCCCGAAGTGGTTGAATTTTTTAAGTCGGGCAAGAGTGCTTCGGAATATGTGGAGTACATGGCGAAGTTTGGAAAGCCCGAGGTGGCGACCGCCTACACGAAGCGAAGCTGCGACAATATGGCGCACATGGCGGAAATTTTGGGCAAAACCGAGGACGTGAAATATTTCCAAGGGCTTTCGGCGAGAATTAAGGAGTGTTATGACAAGTACCTGATTGCCGGGGACGGAGAGATTCAGAAGGGCCATCAGGCGGCCTACGTGCGGGCGTTGGCACTCGACATGGTAAGTGAGGCGAAAAAGCCGCTCGTCGTGGCGCAGTTGAAAAAGGAGCTGGAGGCGGCAAATTATCACTTGAACACGGGCTTTTTGAGCACGGTATACTTGCTGCCGACGCTTTGTGACAACGGGCTCGTGGACGAGGCATTTCGGGTACTGGAACAGACCGACGCGCCGGGATGGCTGTATCCGATTACGCTGGGGGCGACGACCATGCTGGAAAACTGGGACGGAATGGATACGTTTCGCGACAGCTTCAATCATTATAGCTTTGGGGCGGTTTGCCAGTTCTTGTTCGAGTACGTGGCCGGGATTCGTCCGGATTTTTCACATCCGGGATTTGAGGAGTTTGAGTTAAAGCCGGTGGTCGGCGGGACGCTTACCCATGCCAAGGCGCGGTATAAGACGAAGTATGGCGTGATTGTTTCCGAGTGGAAGGCCGAGGGCGAGACGTTCCATTACCATTGCATCGTTCCCGGAGGGACGACGGCACATTTGACGTTGCCAAACGGGGAGGAACATGCATTGGCGGGAGGGGAATACTGGTTTTAGGGATGCGTTTCTGTCGCATCCTCTTTAATATATTCCATGACATCAGATACCGAGCAATTTAGTAAATGGCACAACTGGTTCACCGTGTTGGTACTGATACTATTTCCTTTTTGAATGGAATAATAAGTTGCTTTGGAAAATCCCTTCTTAAACAAGGCATAAGAGGTAATGTGTTTTTGCGACATTGTTTGAAATAAGGGGCGATAACGAATCATATTTGGGTTTCCTTTCTAAAGTTATGCGTTACTTTTCCTCTAAAAAGTAATTAATTATGCATGAAATTATTGTATGGTTATACTCGGATATTGAAAATGTACGAATATCCGAGTATTGGCATTTTGTGATTTGTTTTAAGAAGATAGGGAGTGAATAATAACATTGCAAAACAAGGTTTCCAAATCTCGCTTTCTATGCTAGAATGATACAAGGATTCCAAAGCCGCGCTCCGGCGCGAGAGTCCGGCAGGTCGGACTCTTTGTCTGGTTGGAAATGCATGATTTTGGTTTTGGTACTATCATTTTGGTACTGTAGTTGGAAGCGAGGTGTTTGTTATGTTGAAAAAACCCATAGGCATAGGTGTTGAAAACTATAAAGAACTCATAGATAATACGTGCTATTTTGTAGATAAGACGTTGATGATAAGGGACTTGTTAGATTGTCGTGTAAAGGTGGGGCTTTTTACCCGCCCGCGCCGGTTTGGGAAGACGCTTTCGCTTAGCATGATTCGGACATTTTTCGAGCGGGAGCTTGGCGAGGATGGAAATGTGATAGACAACCGCCATTATTTTGACGGCATGAAGATAATGGAGGCCGGAGACGAGTATTTGCGGCACATGGGGCGTTACCCGGTAATATCCATGTCGTTAAAGTCTGCCAAGCAGCCGGATTTTCATAAGGCATATACGCTCTTGATTCGGCAAATTGCTGGCGAATATGACCGGCATAAGTACGTGCTTCAAGGAGATTCCTTGTCCAATGCGGACAAGCGGCATTATCAGGCCATTCTTGATTTTCAAAAAGACGAGACGTTGTATTTGGACGCGTTGAAATTTTTGTCTGAATGTCTGAAAAAATACCACAAGACCAACGCGATTATTCTCTTGGATGAATATGACGTGCCGTTGGAGAATGCATTTTTTAGGGGCTTTTATGAGCAAATGATTGATTTTATCCGCTCGATGTTTGAGTCGGCGCTGAAGACGAACGACTGCCTGCAGTTTGCCGTCGTGACCGGATGCCTACGTATTAGCAGGGAAAGCATTTTTACCGGTTTGAATAATTTAAAAATCTATTCCATTTTGGACGCTGGATTTGCAGAATACTTTGGCTTCACCCAAACAGAAGTGGAGGACATGCTTCATTATTATGGCTTTTCCGAGAAGGTTCAAGAGGCAAAAAAGTGGTATGACGGCTACTTGTTTGGAAATATGGAGGTTTACAATCCATGGAGCATCATTAATTATGTGGATGCGGCGATTAGTAATCTGAACGCATTCCCGCGCCCTTACTGGTCCAACACGTCTTCAAATAATATCGTACGGGAATTGGTGGAACGGGCGGAGGGTGTCGCAAAGGACGAGTTGGAGGAGTTGATTGCCGGAGGGACGATAGAGAAGCCGATTCATGAGGATGTCACATATGGGGAAATTTATGACAGCCAGGATAACTTGTGGAATTTCTTGTTCTTTACCGGCTATCTCAAAGCGTTGTCGCAACGGTTGGACGGAAATAGGATTTATATGACCATGACTTTGCCCAACGAGGAAGTGAAGTACGTTTACGAAAACACGATTCAGAAGTGGTTTGATGAAAATGTGCGCAAGGCGGACTTCACCCCGTTTTACCAGGCGATGCGCGCGCAAGACACGCAGAAGATGGAAGAATTTATCAACGGGCAATTGAATTTCAGCATCAGCTACCATGATGAGAGCGAGCGGTTTTATCATGGATATTTGCTGGGGATACTGGGAGGATTTGGCGGGTGTAGAATTCTCTCCAACCGCGAGCAGGGAACGGGTCGGCCGGACATCATCCTGCGTCCGAACAATCCCCACCACCCGGCGTTCGTGATTGAAATCAAGAGGGTGAAAAGCTTCGCGAAACAGAACGAGGCTTGCGACGCGGCATTAGCGCAGATTGAAGAAAGGGGATACGCGACGGAACTGCTCAACGACGGGTATGACAAAGTAATTTGCTATGGCATTTGTTTTTGCGATAAATATTGCGTAATAAAGACAAAATAATAAAACATGCATGCCAGCAATCCATCTGTTGACAAATGTTTTTGAAACGCCTATTATAGATGGACGATATCCTATATGTATTGCGGGAGAAACAGATGGGAGTGTTGAATGTGAAAAGAAAGACAAAAATAGATAGGACGGGATATTTGTTTGACAACAGAGCCCTTGTCGCGCTCATTATACCGTTAATCATAGAGCAATTTTTGTCCATGCTGGTCGGCATGGCGGATTCTATCATGATTTCCAGCGTTGGCGAGGCGGCCGTTTCGGGAGTGTCACTGGTGGACAGCGTGGTCATTTTGATGTTTAACGTGTTTTCGGCACTTGCGACGGGCGGCTCGGTCATTGCCGGACAGCTTCTGGGACAGAACAGAATAAAGGAGGCATGTGAGTCCAGCAACCAGTTGGTATATTTTACGACCTTGATCGCGACGGCCATCTCGGTTATCTGCTATTTATGCAAGCCATTTATTTTAAATACGGTGTTTGGGCAGATTGACGCCGACGTAAAGGCACATGCGGATATCTATCTGGTGATTGTGTTGACGTCGATTCCGTTTCTGGCACTTTACTGTGCGGGAGCTGCCATTTTCCGCATTATGGGAAATTCTAAAATTACCATGCAGGTATCGATGCTGATGAATGCCATCAACGTGATAGGGAATGCCGTCCTGGTTTATGGATTCCATCTCGGCACGGCGGGAGTGGCCATCCCGACCTTGGTATCAAGGATGGTGGCCAGCGTCGTCATCATAGTTCTTTTGATGAATCCCAAGTACGTTATACATCTGCCAAAGCGTCCGTCCGTTCATTTTGAATGGAAGATGATTAAGAAAATATTGTATATCGGAGTGCCTAACGGTATGGAAAACAGTATGTTCCAATTGGGGAAGATCATCGTTCTGAGTCTGGTTTCCACGTTTGGAACTTCGTCAATCGCGGCGAACGCGGTGGGCAACGTCCTCGCTGGATTCCAGGTATTACCGGGAATGGCGATTAGCCTGGTGGTGACGACCGTTATTTCAAGGTGCATCGGTGCCAACGAGGAAGAACAGGCCAGGTATTACACGAAGAAATTGATGGGCATCACTTATATTTGCATGTTTATCTCGGTGGCGGCGATTTGCCTTGCGATGCCGGTGATTTTGAAACTTTATAATCTTACGGATGCGGCCACGGCCGAGGTGAAAAGGATACTCATATTACATAGCGTCTGCTGTTGCATTATCTGGCCGTTTTCATTCACGTTGCCGTTCGTTTTCCGGGCGGCGGGTGATGTGAGATTCAGCATGGTAATGTCGATTTTGTCTATGTGGATTTTCCGAATTATGTT
>CATLEQ010000009.1 GCA_949915905.1 uncultured Lachnospiraceae bacterium
GGAATACCAAATCGGGCAACATCCCGTCTTTCATTTCAGCAACGTCCAAACTTACCAGGACGTGTTGGAACGCGCGCTCCGCATTCAGACCGGCAGCCAGATTCATTGGGCGGCCATGGCCTCCCACGAGTTTGAAAACCTCCTTTTCCTTCTCGTGAATCAGGGTTCGGAAACTTCTGGCGAAGTACGGCCGCCTGAAGCCATTGTATTGCTGCGGACATACCTGGAGCACAATTTCCGGCAGGATTTGTCGTTGGACGAAATGGCCGATTTCTGCGGCATGAGCAAATATCACCTTTGCCGCGAATTTAAACGTTATATCGGCTTTTCCCCACGGGAATACATGATTAAGCTACGCGTAAGCCAAGCACAATTACTGTTACAAAACTCCTCTATCGCGAGCTATAAGATTGGCATCCTCTGCGGTTTCGAAAACGAGGCCAACTTTATCCGCCAGTTTAAAAAATATAACGGCGTGACCCCCGCCAAATATCGGGATCATTTCGCGGTGACAAGGTCGGGGGAGTAACGGCAGATTTCATCGGCCATGAATATAACGGGCATCACCCTTCCCCCGGGACATTCAGCAAGATGGACACGCAAAAGGAACCGGCCTCCGTTTCAATTTCCAACATGCCGTCATACTGCGCCGCGATATTCTTGACGGATTCCAGCCCAACGCCCCAGCCCCCGTGCTTGGTGGAAAGAAAGCGGCCGTCCTCATCCGGCACGACCTCCCGGTCACAAGTATTTTCAATCTGAATGAACACGGCGTCCGTCTGCACCCTGGCCTTGACGGAAATCGAAGCCCGCCCGTCCTTTACGGCCAAACACGCCTCCAATGCATTTTCCAGCAGATTTCCCATCAGAACCGACAGCGCACTGTCAGGAATGCCGATTTGTCTTGGAAGGGATGCCGACACGGAAAATTCTACATGTTTTTCTTTGGCCTGCTGCCCGAAATAGAGCAGCAAAATATTGATCGCCTCATGTTTGCAGTACATGGCCGATTCATCGCCCGGCAGGGATTTTTTGTAACCCTGCAGGTACTCGTGAAGCTTATCGTATTCTCCGGCAGCCAGGTAGCCGTCCATGACGGCAATATGGTGGCGGAGGTCGTGCCTCGCCTGGCGTGTCGCGGCAATCTGCCGATTCAGGTTCTCATACTGGAGATTTTGAATTTCCAGCTGGTGGTTTTGTTCCGTCAGGGCGCAGTTTTGCTCTTGCTCATCAATCAATCGGACGCACGTGTGGTAAACCAAAAAGGCACCCATGTTGATGAATAGGATAAATGCGGCAGACGATGGCTCCAACGCGATTTCCAACGCCGTTTTATCACTCCCGTATCCATGCCAAAACCACAACAGATAAAAGGTTGACGGAATCAGCCACAAATAATTCCACGCAAACGTGTCGTCCCGCCCATGAATCCTCTCCGAATAGTAATTGCGGAAATACAAAAACAACGGAATTGACACAAGCAGACTGACAACCAGCATGCAGACGGAATACGTCCATCGATAGGGTTGCATTGCCATCTCTCTTCCAAAAATCATCCCCTCCGCGCACTTGGAAACCGTCACGACCAAATTTACGACGTTGGAAATCATAAGCAAGGAAAAAAGCATTTTCCCGAAAGACGCCCTTACCGCGGCGAAATAGAACGCCCCATATATGGCGGTGCTAATAATGGAAAGCGCGCCCTTGCTCACTTCCGGCATAAAGGCGGCCATCACCCCCAGCCATATTTGAAGCACGGTCAACAAAAAAAACAAGATGCCGACCACGGCTTTTGAAAAGCGTAACTGCTCCCGAAACGGATAAAGGGCAATCAACGCAAACGGGAAAAAATTGAGGACGGAGTACAAGCAAATTTCTAAAATTCGATAAACCGGCGGCATCACCCTTCCACCTCCTTGCGCATTTTTTCAAAACGAAACCGAGTATAGGCATCTTTTGCCTCCCGAAACCTCCTGCGGGTAATGTGAATGAATTTCCCATTACTTAAGACAAATCCCTCATCGGTCATTTTCGCGACCTCGTGGAAGTTAATGAGAATCCCTTTGACGGGAGAAAAGAAACATCCATACGGAAGTAAAAGTTTCTCCATCTCCGTCTGGGAAATCCGCACCCGATAGGATTCTCCCCCCTTCGCGTAAAGCGTAACCACATGGTTAAAATAATCCGTATAAAGAATACGGCGAACTAGGACGGGCTGGCCATTCGGCAGTATCACGGACTTTGCCTTTTCCAGCGTTTCCAGATTCAGGCGGGAGAACATCGAAGCAATTCTCTCCTGCGTCACCGGCTTGAGAAGGTAATACTGCGCCTCCACTTCATAACTCTCGGAGGCAAACTCATTGCTGGACGTGCAGAATGCCAGCCGCACCGCTTGGTCTGCCTTCCGAATCCTGCGGGCCGTTTCAATCCCGCTAAGCTTGTCCATAAAAATGTCAAGGATGACGGGGTCGTAAATACCCGGCCGCCAGCTTGAAAGAAACGCCTCGCCGCTTTCAAACCTATCTATCTCGCATCCCTGGCAGCCGGATTTTGACAGTTCCGTCTCCACCATCCTTGATAACGACTCCATTTGTGCATAATCATCATCTATGAGTGCAATTCGCATGATACGTACACCTCCTCACCGCTTGGCAAAACCGTACTTTAAGTATACCGTAACCATCTAAAAAAAGCAAACCATACGCTGATTTCCGATAAGCCAATCGAGTCATTTTACGACCAAAAAAGTCACGGCAGTAGCGTTTCACACAAAAAACACCTAGAATGGAAACTTAGAAAATCATGAAAAGGAGAATGTCATCATGAAAATCAAAAAACATTTGAAACGATTGTCAGGCCTCATGTCGCTTTGCATTATACTGGGGCTTATGCCGATGACGGCATTCGCGGATGCCCCCACGCAGGTTGTTTCCGTGGACGTTGGCGGCGCGAACTACGATGATGCCAATTATCGAATAACCGATGCACATATTTGGCTGAAAAGGACGGACGTAATTTACGAGCTTTCAGGCAGTACGGACAAACCAATCAAACTCTGGACACCCGGCAGCAGTGCCGATGACGCTCAAGAACGCTGCCATATGCGTTTGAACAACGTAACCGTGAACGGCGGAATCGAGACCGTGACAGTCCCCGTCGGCATCGTAATCGATGTTCCTACCGGAACGACGAACACCTTCGGCCGCATAACCGTCAACAACCTTTCCATTTCTGGTGGCGGCACGCTAAACACCGGTTCAGTGCACGTTGATTTCCACGAATCACCTATGCCATGCGGCGTGAATATTGTTGATACGACGCTTATTATACAAAATGCAGCCGGCCTCAGTTGTAACTGGGAAGGAGACATCGTACTGGGCGGGAACGCCGATGTCACGATTACGGGAAACGGCACGCATTCCGTCCTGAACGTAGGACAAAGCAATGCGGCCAGCATGGTCTTGCAAGACAACGCAAGCCTCAAATGCCTGCAGGATAATATTGATACTCCCGCCAGCTATAGGGTAAGCGGTCTTTGCATGTTCAAAAATTCATCCCTTCTTCTAAAAGACGGCAGTTACCTGGAAACCGAGGGAAAAAATTCGTCAACCGGAGACAAAGGATACGGACTCAACTCCAACGGCAACGTTACCGTGCAAGACAATGCGACGCTCAAAACCACCGGATATGATTATGCCCTGATTGCAGGCAATATGGTTATGAATGGCGGAACGGTCATAGCCGACAGCAAGGAATCTCTCGGCATATACGCCTCCGGCACCATTTCCATTTCAAACGGCGCGAACGTCACGGCAAGCGGCAACTCCCCGGCGATTCAGTCCGGAAACGGCATTACCATTTCCGGAAGCACGGTAAACGCCGAATCGACGATTGCTTCCGCGATTTATTCCCTTGCCGATGTCACCATTACCGACAGCATCGTGGAGGCAAAGGGCGCGGACGCGCTAATGGGTATCCGGTCAGACGGTACCGCTTCCGTCTCCGGTTCCTGGATTCACACCTCGGGAAATGAAAACTTTGAGAACCATATCGAAAACAGCGTCCTGATTAACAAGATGGCGGGAACCGTCATCGGGGATCCAACGCTCCCCGGCAACGCGACCATACCTGCCGACACGACACTGACGTTTCCCGACGATACCAGCCTCACCGTTCCCGCCGGGGTCACCCTCACCATCAGAGGAAGCATTGACGGCAATTTTGACATTACGAACAACGGCACGGTCATCTGCAACGGCCATGTCGGGGGGACGGCCACCTGCGTCAATAAGGCAGTCTGCAAAATTTGCGGCGGAGAGTACGGGGATTTGGATCCCAGCAACCACGACCTTGCAAAAATAGACGCGAAAATCGCCACGCACCTTGTCGCTGGCAATATTGAACACTACACATGTAACGGTTGTGGAAAACATTTCAGCAATGCGGCGGGAAGCCACGAACTCAGCCAAGCAGAAATCATCATTCCCAAGACGCTGGCACACACCGTTGACAATACGGGATTGCATGCGGACGAGAGCGGACATTGGAACACCTGCGCGTGCGGCATCGTGCTAAATAAGTTCGACCATACTTTCAAATGGATAGTCGACAAAGAGGCAACCGAGAACGAGAAGGGCGAAAAACACGAGGAATGCACGGTCTGCGGCTACAAAAAAGCAGCCGTAGAAATTCCCGCGTCCGAGACTTCTCCCGAACCGGATAACCCGGGCGGCAATCCTGGTGATTCGAACGACCCAAGCGACAATCCCGGCAATTCAGATAACCCGGACGGCAATCCTGGCAACTCGGACAATCCGGGCGGCAATCCCGATAACTCGGGCAACCAGGGCGGCTCGGGCAAACCGGGAAATACAAGCGGCCAAGGCGGCACGAACGGCACATGGAACACAAGCGGCACAAACAACGTACAAACCCAATCAGGCACGTCGCACACCCCGCAGACGGGCGATGGCGGCAAGCTTGTCTCATGGATTGCGCTCCTGCTCGTAAGTGGAACGGTGCTACCGTATTCCTATAAAAGGAAGCATAAAAGATATTGACGTACAGAAAACTGTACAGTATAATACAAGTACAAAAAGTTACACTTGTATTTGGGAGGTGTTACATCATGCTAGCGGTAAACTACACGAATCTTCGCGACAATATGAAAAAGTATATGGACAAAGTGACCGATGACTATGAAATTATGATTGTTACAAGAAAAAATAATAAGAACGTGGTCATGATATCAGAAGAATCTTATAACAACCTTATGGAAAACATTCATGTTATGGGAAACAAGGAAAATTATGACTGGTTGATGAAAGGCAAGGCACAATTGGAAAATGGCCTATGTGTCGCTCATGAGTTACTCGAGGTAGAAGATGATGAATAACGTGTTTGCAAATACCGGCTGGGAAGATTATCTTTATTGGCAAACAGAAGATCGGAAAACCCTGAAAAAGACAAATCAATTAATTAATGATATTGCCCGAAATGGTAATAACGGGATTGGAAGGCCGGAACCGCTATGCGGAAATTTATCCGGATATTGGAGCAGGAGAATCAATGATAAAGATCGCTTGATTTACAGAATAGACGAAAATAATATTTACATCCTTGCATGTCGGTATCATTATGGAGATAAGTAAAATCGTTTCGATGGTTAAAACAATTCTCGACAAGCCGCTCCATTACCAGGCCGGTGACGACGGCAGCCCCATCGACGTGCTCTATGCGGACCAAATTGGTGAAAGGCTGCGCCGCGAAATAGAGGAAAAGGGAATCGTGGTTTATGACAAGGAGGGAGTCTATGTGTGACATTCGATTGTTTCGGCGCGCTTACTTAGATTATCGCGCGGCGGAAAACCTATTAAAAATACCAGAAAATGACGAAGCCTATATGAACACCGTAGCGTATCACTTGCAACAAGCCGTGGAAAAAACATTGAGAGCCTTCCTTGAATGTGTCGGCGTAACCGTCCCGAATACGCATGATATTGACAAGCTTGTCCGCATGTCAAAAAACAACGGCTCGAAGGTTGTGCTTACCGAATGGCTGGAAGAAAAAACCGACATGCTCACCCGTTGGGAAACGGACACAAGATATGACATGGACTATTGCGTGGAGACGGAAAAAGTGCTTCGCGGTCTGCAGGAGGTTAAGAATTTCCTCGATGTAAATGGACTAAAGGAGGAATTGCGGGACGAATTAAAAGAGCTGAATGCAAAAGAAAAATTGGCGACCCATTTTCCCAAAGGTTATTCTCCCGAAAGCAATTTCGAGTGGAACTGCATGTACCAGATTTTCTAGAACGATGGCAAAGGGGGCGTGCCCGCGCGGCACGCCTCCTACTTTTTACCTTGTCAACGATATATGGATCGCGACACGCCCCGTGAATAGCAATTTACTTTCTATAATAATTACAACGTCTCATGGATACGTTCAATCTTACCCAGTCCCTCGTTTATCCGCCTTACGATTTCCTCCCGCTTTTTCTCATCGCCCGCAATTTTTGCAATCACGCCGGACAAATATTTCTCCAGCGGGGTGCCAACAAAGTAAACCGCCTGGCTTTGAAATGCCGCCGTGTCAAACGCCGCCCCGAGCACGTCCCGGCACACCGCCACCGCCTTTGGTTCTGCCGCGACGGAGCCAATGGAGGACTTCATGGACAAAGCATATGGATTTTTTCCGGTCAGCATGATTCGAATGCTTTGTGTAATATTCGCGGAGGAATTTCCGGCCAACAGCCCATACACGCCCGGCTCCGCCGCCCACTGGTGCAAGGACGTGTCGTAAGACGCAAACGACCTCGGTACGAGTTCCATTTCCACGCATTTTTCCTCGCCCGGCGCAAGCTCGACCTTGGCAAACGCTTTCAGTTCCTTCTCCGGTTTGTCGAGGGTGGACTTTTCGTCCCGCACGTACAGCTGCACGACTTCCTTGCCCGCCCTCGTCCCCGTGTTTTTCACCTTCACGGTCACCAAAAGCGGCTTGGCGGACTGATTGTCATACTCCCTATCCGACACGGAAATATCCGTCAATTCAAACTTCGTATAGCTCAGTCCATATCCAAACGGATACAACGGTTCAATTCCCTTATAATCATAATAACGATATCCGACGTAAATTCCCTCGCCGTAAGTCACTTCCCCAAACTCGCCCGGGAAATTCTTGCTGGTCGGACAGTCACGATAATGCTTGGGGAACGTCAGCGGCAGTTTCCCGCTCGGGTTCGCGTCACCAAACAAGATGTCCGCCGTCGCCCTCGCGCCCTCCATGCCCGGGAAGAACAAACACACGATGGCATTTACGTCATCCACGTAATCCATCAAGTCCACCGGTCCGGCCACGTTTAATAATAGGATGATTCTCTTGCCCGCCGCCTTCGCCTTGGCAACGGACGCGGCAAGCATCGCCTTGTCCGCCGGGTCAAACTCCAGCCCCGCGCGGTCACTTCCCTCCTGCCCGGCAGAACCCGCGGTAATAATCACGGTATCGGTTCCCGCCCCGATTTCCCCGTACAACACTTCGGAGGCCTTCCCCTTCACTTCCGCCAACAAGCTCGTAAACTTGCCGGTATCCACCTGCGCGCTTCCCGCCCCGGATTCCATGAACCGTTCGCTAAGCTTTCCGAACAAGGCCACCTTCGCATCCTTGGCAAGCGGCAGGACACCGTCATTTTTCAAAAGCGTGATACCTTCCACCGCCGCGTTATAGGCGGCCTCGCGTGACAATTCATTATCAATGGCCGTATATTTCCTTCCCCTGAACTTCGGCGTTTGCAGAATCATGCGAAGCGTCCGCGCTACCGCGTCGTTTAGCCGCTCCTCGCTGATCTCTCCCGACTCTATCGCCCGGTAAAGCCGCTCTTTTCCACGCGGACCCGGCATGTCCATGTCGTTTCCGGCCTTCAGTGCCTCCACCTGGTCATAGACCGCGCCCCAGTCGGACACCACCTGGCCTTCAAAGCCCCACTCCTCCTTCAGTACCTGCGTGAGCAGCCAGTCATTGTGTGCGCAGGGCTTCCCGTTAATGGAATTATAAGCGCTCATGACCGTCCCCACTTTTCCTTCCTTTACCGCCGCCTCGAACCCCGGCAAGTAAATTTCGCGCAGCGCGCGTTCGGAAATGTGCTCGTTGATGCCCTGCCTGAGCGTTTCCTGGTTGTTCGCCGCAAAATGCTTCACGTCGGCCACCATGTCCTGGTCTTGCACGCCCCGGGAAAATTCCGGTGCCATCTTGCTGCTAAGGAACGGGTCTTCCGAAAATGACTCAAAAAGCCGTCCGTTCCTCGGATCCCTATGGATGTTCGTGTTCGGCGTTCCCAAGAGCACGTCCACGCCATAGGCCTGCGCCTCCCGTCCGACGGCCTCGCCGACCTTGTAAATCAATTCTGGCTTCCACGTCGCGCCCAAAAGCATTCCCGGCGGGAAGCACCCCGGCTCCTCGCCATTCGGACGAACACTGTCAATCAAGGCGCGCAAATGCAAAATGATTTGCTTCGTCTTTTCCGGCATGTCCTCCGGCAATGGATTTGAATTGGTGGCATAAGAGACCAGTCCCATAAACGCCGAGCCGCTCTCATTATTGGACTCGCTGCCTTGCGCTTCCTCTTTCGCGCCTTGCGCCGCATCTTTTGCTCCCCCGTTTTCCGCGCCGTCATCTCCGCCCAGCGACGCTTCCCCGTCTTGCGACCCGTCTCCGCCCATGCTCATCCCGACCAGTTCGCCCATGTACTGCATCAGGTTCACCCCGGTCGCGCCGTCCAGATACAAAATGGACGGAATGCCGTACTGCGGCATTTCGGGGGACGAAAACATGCTCTTTCCGGTCAACAAGTCAACCTTTTCCTTCACGGACATCTCCGCAAGCAATGCCGGAATCGAATCTTCATTTACCAACTTACTCATAAACTCGCTCCTCTCTTTTTATAGATTCCAAAGCCATGCTTTCACTATACCAGATTCAACCACAAAAAAATAACAATGTTGCGATTTACGCCACACAATGTTGTCATTTTAACCTCTGGCCAAGTCCCCCGCTACAATTTACTCCATGCCACCACGGAATGAATCGTAACGGGCATCACCCACTTTTTTTCTTATCCCGTCAAAAAAATTACCACATTCCCAAAACATGTGGTATAATATGCGCAAAGGGCAGAGCCAAAAGGGCGAAATGCGTTTGCGCGAGCTTGCTCGTGCAAACGCATAATCGCACATTTGGCGAGCGAAGCGACCTCGAAAAACCGAAGGTTTTTCGAGGTGCTCTGCCCACAAACCAAGAACCTGCGCATCCCTCCTCAAAAACATAAGAAAGTAGATATTGATGACGTCATGAATAAAGTAAAGATATACAAATTCATCCAACTTATTTTGTTCCTCATCCTGGCGGCCGCCAGCGGATACATACTCTTGGCAAACTCGGAACTTTCCGATTTCACTAAGGCCGGTGCCCAGGTTTTGACGCTCAGCCTTTTATTGCGGGCGACTTTGGGGCTTTCCCTCATATTTCTAATATTAGATTTTCATTTTTTCGTTTCACCAAAGAAACTTGGGCATGAATCAGCAAGCACCACGGTTCCGGCTCCCGTGCATATCGGTAGCCGTTCCGACTGCGACGCTTTCATTGAAAAATATCTAGACGTGCCGTTGCCGGAAAATATCGGATGTATCATGTTTGAGCTGGTAAACCTGAAAGAAATCAACCAGACCCACGGACATCGGCAGGGCAACGTGCTGATACAACAGTTTTCCGTTTTTTTACAAGCGGCTTCCCTGGATCTTTGCTTCGTGGGGCGCAATGGCGGCAACAAGTTCCTCGCCATTTTTGAGGATTGCGATTATGAAAAAATAAAAACGTTCCTCGCACTTCTCGATAAAAAAGTAGATAAACACAACAAGCTTTCGGACGTCCACCCGATTCGCTTCCGTTTCGGCATCGCGTTCGACGAGGGGGCGAAGGTTCATTCGATTACCGACTTGATTGCTCTTTCAGACAAACGAATCAGCAACACATGACCCCTTAGACTGCCGTATCGCCTGACGGCGACACGGCCATGAATCAGATTTGACAGAAAGGAGATTGTATTCCATGCGTAAAAAACCACTTCTTTACAGTGCGTTTCTTATGATATTTTTTACATTGCTTTTATCCGTCGGCTGCACGGGGAACGCGAAAGATTCTTCCTCCTCCAAAAACAAGTCGTCCAAAAACCACACGGACGAAAAAAGAGCCACCTCACAGGAGTGTCTTCTTCCCGTTGCCTCCGGCGTTACCGTTTACGGCAACAGTTCCGTGTCCATTGACGCGTCCAACATATCGGAGGGATACGTCATGGTATGCTACCAGGGCGACGTGGACAAGGTAAAGTTGCAGATTACCACCCCGGATAAAACCACTTATACCTACAATCTGGCGATTGGCAAATATGAGACCTTCCCCTTGTCAGGCGGAAACGGCAACTATCAAATCACGGTGTTGGAGCACGCCTATGATGACAAATACTCCATCCTTTTTACACAAGATTTTACCGCTACCATAACGGATGAATTCAAGCCCTTCCTCTATCCGAACCAGTACGTCTGGTTTACGGAGGACTATCAGGCCGTCAGCTATGCCAGAAGCTTGTCAGATGAATCTTCCAACGATCTGGATTATGTGGAGCACGTTTATCATTATGTAATAGAAAATATCGACTATGATGAGGATCTGGCCGAAACCGTGACCACCGGTTATCTGCCAAACATTGACAATACGATGAAAAGCAAAAAAGGGATTTGCTTTGACTACGCTTCCCTGATGGCGGCAATGCTTCGCTCCCAGAACGTTCCGACCAAGCTGGTCGTCGGTTATTCAGGGGACGCCTACCATGCATGGATCAGCGTCTATCTGGATGAAATCGGCTGGGTCGACAACATCATCCAATTTGACGGAAAAAGCTGGTCTTTGATGGATCCGACGCTCGGTGCCAACAACAGCGGCTCGTCCGTCAAAAAATATATCGGCGACGGTAAAAATTACACGGTAAAATATTCTTATTAGAGGGAGGACAATTATGAAACCATTTTCCAACATAGAACTATCTTCTTTTTGCGGCCAGACTGCCCTGATTTTAAAGTCCGGCATTTCTGTCACCGAGGGGCTTACCATCATGCTGGAGGATGCCGCCTCGCCGGATGAGAAAGAAGTACTGGAAGGCCTTTTAGAGGGCGTACAAGAAACCGGACAATTATACCAAGCCATGGAGAAGCTGGAAATTTACCCGTCCTATATGCTTCACATGGTACAGATTGGCGAAGAAACCGGTACGCTTGACGAGGTCATGGAAGCCTTGCAAAACCACTATGAACGGGAAGAATCCATCGGCCGGAGCATTCGCAATTCCGTTACATATCCCCTGATTATGACCGGGATGATGGCGGTCGTCATCGTCGTCCTCCTCGTGAAGGTCATGCCGATTTTCAATCAGGTATTTATCCAGCTCGGTACGGAAATGACCGGATTTTCCCGCGTCCTCATGGACATGGGCACGATTATCAATCGCTATGCCATCGTGTTTATCGCCATCCTCGTCATTATCGCGGGACTGGCCGTTTATTGCACGCGCACCGCAAGTGGACGTTCTTTATTACAAAAACTTGGATACAAGCTTCGTTTTACGAGGGTCATTTATGAGGAGCTGGCGGCCTGCCGGTTTGCCAGCGGCATGGCACTTACCCTGAGCAGCGGGTTAAATCCCGAACGAAGCATGGAACTGGTACATTCTCTAAATGATGACGCCCTCTTCCAAAAAAAGCTCGACCTTTGCCAGAATGAAATCAATGACGGAAAAGATTTATCCCAGGCACTTTTCACCTCGGGAATGTTTACGGGAATTTATGCCCGCATGGCATCCATCGGCTCAAAGACCGGTGCCATGGACCAGGTCATGGAACAAATTGCCGAGCTTTACCAGGATGATATTGACACCCGCATGAATAACATTCTTGCAATTTTGGAGCCCACCCTGGTTATCCTGCTGTCCCTGATCGTCGGCGTGATTCTTTTGTCCGTCATGTTACCGCTCATGGGCATTATGTCAAGCCTCTGATATGTGAAATCAAAGCGGCGGGTTACTATTTACGGCCGTAGGCCTTGATAGTAACGGCTCTATAATGGGAGTTCCATAGATGGCCGTCTGGATTTTCTTGAAAGGAGTTTTTGTGATGAGTCGTTTTACTTATAAAAAATCTCCCCGCACCGCGCCGAAGTTCCTGCTTTCGGTTTGTGTGTTTTTGATTGTTTTCTTTCTCTTTATCGGAGGAATCTCCTCCCTTTCTGCCGGCACAAGGCAACGTCAGAGAGAAAGTCTCGAAAACGCCATCATGCGCGGCATTACCTATTGCTACGCCGTGGAGGGGGCATATCCGGAAAGCCTTGATTACCTTCGGGAAAATTATGGACTCACCTATGATGAAAATTTGTTTTTTGTAGATTACCACGTCTCAGGCTCCAACATCCTGCCGGACGTGACCATCATTGAAAGGAAGGAAGAGTAAATGCGGTTTCGTACAAAGCATAAGCACATGATAGATTTTCTGTTTCCCGTCGCATTATTTTTTGTATTTGCCTTGTCCGCACTTACAGTCATCCTTTTAGCGGCCAAAATCTATCAATCTACAACGCAGCATTCCGCGCTCAACTATACGTCGAGGACGTGTTTGTCCTATATTACGGAAAAGGTTCACCAAAATGATAACGGCGGCACGGTGTCCATCGGTACCTTTGACGGGTGCGAGGCATTAATCCTTGAACATGAGCACGAGGAAAATACATATTGTACTTATATTTACGTCCATGAAGGGGCACTGAAGGAGCTCTTTGTCAAAGAAGGGTCCAAGGTAAACGCTTCGGACGGAAAAACGATTTTGAACGTGGAAGCATTTTCCATGGAACAGATTGCCGACAATTTGTTGCAGTTTTACTGTGTCGATGAAAACGACCAGGAAAGTTCCTCCGTCTTATGCATCAGGAGCCGGTAAACATAGTCGCAGAAAGGAAATCATTTTATGATACGCAAAAGCAGAGCCAGGTCATCCAGTTTATTTTTAATCGAACTGATACTTGCCATCCTTTTTTTCTCCGTTGCAAGCGCGGTCTGCGTACAATTATTTGTAAAATCGCACCTGCTGAGCACGGACTCCAACGCTTTAAACCATGCCGTAAATGAATGTGCCAACGTCGCGGAAATTGTCGCGTCGGCAGATAACACCGAGGATGTCTTGAACAAATTAGAGAGCATCTATCCGGACATCTCGTGGTCCGAACCCGCTTCGGACTCACAAGACGCCTCCTATGACGCGGCCGTTTTCATTTTTTATGATGATGCGTTTACCGCTTGCAAGGAAGGGGATGACGCAACATATTTTCTTGCCGTTTCACTTACGGAAGAAGAAAACATGCTGCACGCCCTCCTGCAAATGAACAAAGCAGAAGACACCCGGGAACTTTCGCAAGCTTACAAGCAATCCCTTTATGAATTAGAGACCATGCACCATGTGGCTCAAAAGACCGAATACGCGACAAGGAGGGACGGCCATGAAGAAAGATAAACAGCAATCCTCCTTTGTAAATATCGGGTCTTCCTCCTTGCTGGTCATTTTTTTAATATTGTGCCTTGTCACATTCGCCATCTTGTCCGTCTCCAGTGCCAAAAGCGACTACTCTTTCAGCGAAAGATTGGCCGAACACAAAAAGGCGTATTATGAGGCTTCTGCAAGGGCAGAACGCATCGCCCACGAAATTGATAAACAACTGGTGGACTTGGCGCAAGAAAACAGTACGGCCAATGCGGTCAGTACTTCCGGCGATTTTTCCGGGTCTGCCTATGCAAAGCTGGTAGCGGATACTTTTGACGGCATGCAGGTGGACGACATTACATTGTCTTGTGACGTTATAGATGGAGAGCTTTCCATTTCCTATCAGGTTCCGGCGGGAGAAAAACAAGTGCTGGACGTGCGGCTTCTCGTCACGGACTACACAAAAGAAGACACCTATTACCAGACTGCGTCGTGGCAGGTCATTCCTTCCGAGACCTGGGAAGGCGATGAAAACCTGAACCTCATGCCGGTCATGCAGTGACTTAAATATTTATAACAAGGAGTTGATTTCCCATGAATTTGAAAGACATATTGGAACAAGCCATCAAGGAACAGGCCTCAGACGTGTTTATCGTTGCCGGCCTTCCCGTTTCCTTTCGAAAGAACAATATCATACACCGGATTAACGAGGAAAAACTCTTTCCGACCGATACGGAAAGCTTGTTGGCCGAAATATACGGTCAGGCCGGAGGACGCAGCCTGAAGATTCTCCACGAAATGGGAGATGATGATTTTTCCTTCGCCATCCCGGGGCTGTCACGTTTTCGTGTCAGTGCCTACAAGCAAAGGGGCGCACTGTCCGCGGTCATCCGTATCATTTCCTTCAACCTTCCGGATTTTAACGACTTGGGGATTCCGGAATATGTGATTCACCTCGGCGACGGAGGAAAAGGAATGGTGCTTGTCACGGGTCCTGCCGGAAGCGGCAAATCCACGACGCTCGCCTGTATCATCGACCAGATTAACAAGAACCGTCACAAGCACATCATCACGCTGGAGGATCCGCTGGAATACCTTCATCGGCATGACCAGAGCATCGTAAGTCAGCGGGAAATCAACGTGGATACAGAAAATTACGTGACCGCGCTGCGAGCCGCGTTGCGCCAGAGTCCGGACGTAATCCTTCTCGGTGAAATGCGTGACTACGAGACGATTAACGTTGCCATGACGGCCGCGGAAACCGGACATTTACTGCTTTCCACGCTTCACACCATCGGTGCCGCCAACACGATTGACCGTATCATCGACGTGTTCCCGGCCAACCAGCAACGGCAGATTGCCATCCAGCTTTCCACCGTGCTGACCGCCGTCGTGTCGCAGCAGCTCGTGCCGACCGTGGACGGCAGGGTCATTCCCGCCCTAGAAATCATGACCGTGACCCCGGCCATCCGCAACATGATTCGGGACAACAAGGTGCCGCAGATTGACGGACTTATTTACTCTTCCACCAAGGAAGACATGATCTCCATGGATGGCAGCCTGTTGAATCTGTGCAAACAAGGAACTATCAGCAGGGATACCGCATTGCAATACGCGACAAACCCGGAAATGCTGAGTAAGAAATTGTAATAAAGAGTCAGCCATCTGCATGATTCACACCGTGCAGGTAGCTGACCCTTTTATATTGATAAATCCTATTCTCTTTCAAAACCGGGCAACTTGCAATGAATATACCTTATGAAAACGGCAATTCGTCGTCATCCATATCCCACTCATCGTCCCAATCGTCATCCCATTCATCATCCCAATCATCACCGCCAAACAAGGTCTCGCCAAATTCCTCGAATTCCTTTTCCAGCATTCGATCTACTTTCGCCTCATATTTTTCGAGTTCCTTTTTCATCTTTTTGGCTTTCTTTTCGTCCTTCGATTCATAGAATCTCACCGCCGCGCGCCATATAATTTCATTTTCCTCGCCGCATTTTGCACCTTCCGGTACATATTTTTTTATGATTTCTTCCGCCCCCGTATATTCTTCCACCCTTAGCTGTGCGTAAACAAGCGCGGCAGCCGATACTTGCTCCGCCTCCTCCGACTGATTGGCGGCCGCGTCACGATGCCACTTTTCACAAAATGCCACGGCTTCCTCGTATCTCCCCTGTCCCTTTAATGCCTCGGCCAACTCAAAACGAAGATCCGTCGGCTCATCCTCCTTCCAACGGAACATATCCAACAACTTCTTACATACCTCATAAAGTCGTTCATACATCTCATGCATGCCCAGCTCGTCTATGTAATCCTCTATAAACCCCTCCACGTCATGTGTGTATTCGGTTTGGTCATCTATCTCATATAGTTCCTGGGCAAATTCCGGATTCACCTCCCGTTCATTTTCCACAAGTGCGACAAATACGTCAAATGTCTCGTCCCATACGGACTTGTCCGGCTCCGACGATATCATGTTCGAATAACATTCTCCCGTCAACCTATCAAATTTCTTCCATAATTTGTTCACGATTCCCATCTCCTTTCGCTTTCAGAAAAACTTTGCAATCTCCGTGTCCTTCTTCCTCGGCGGCATCTCGGGCTCCACCATTCCATATCCAAACGCGATGACCGACACGATTTGCTGGTCATCGGGAATTTCCAACACCTCCCGCAATTTTCCCGCATCGCGGATGCCCATGATGAGGCTGTCGATTCCCAAATCCTTCGCCTTCAATACCATGTTTTCATTTTGCAGTGCCAAGTCATAAATGCCCCAGCCGTTTCCCAGCTCGTTGACCGCCTGACCGTCCCGCTCAAAACCGGAACGGTTCATTACGAACGCCGTCACCACAAGAACGCTCGCCCCCTGGCAACTATTCGCGTTAAACTCAGGCAGACATTCACGGCGCACCTTCTCAAGCAAATCGGACGACACCACACAATAATATCTTGCCGTCTGGCTGTTTTTCCACGACGGTGCCAGTATGGCGGCCTCCAAAATCTCCCTCATCTGGTTCCCGCTCACCTTCTCACGCGGATTGAAAGTACGCACGCTCCTTCTCGTCTCCACTACCTTCTGAAACTCCATGATGCTTCTCCTTCCGTTCATCATCTTACCACATTCTAACATACATAGCCAGTGTACCACAAAACATATAAAAAAGCATTAAAAAATTTGTTACTGTTTAACCCCGAGCCAGTTACTGCGCTGACTGGCTCGGAGGATGCACGCAAATCTGGTTCATGTGCAGCCGGATGCTTTGATGGATGATGCATCCAACCTCTACGACATGCTTCTATAGCAAGCATCCACCTTTATATAAAGTTCCCTATCTCCTCCAGTTTTCAAAAGCTTCCTTAGCACTGACATCCACTCTCTGCTGAAATAGTGTATGGAATATTTTTCATCATACTCGTCAAACGTCTTTATCCCTTCCTTCTCCACCTTTTCAGAAAATTTCAAAAACGCCTCGCTCAAATATGCCCGCTGCCTTTTCCACTCATCCGCCACCTCTTCCCTCTCCCATAGAGGAATCTCACGATGCATCAGGGCAAGGTAAAGCACCTTGTCAATCTCAATGCTTTCCGCGTCATAGAAATCTTCCAGATATACGTGTCCCTCTTCCCTATCCTTCGCCAAAGGCGGGTATTCCTCAAGCCACTTCGCCCTCTCCCTTGCACTCTCAATCGCATCCAATGGCGATATCGGCTTGTTTAGGCAACAATGCTTATATTTTTTCCCGCTCCCGCAAGGACAAGGTTCGTTCCTCCCGATTTTGGTGCTCTTAACCTCCGATTTATTATATAACTTCATCAATTTCTTCCATGCCTTTTCCATTTCCTTTTCACTCATCCGTGGCTCCTCGTCCTCGTGTGAAAACATCGCCCATCCACGCAGCGTTTCCGCCGCGTTGAGCGGGGTTTCGCAAAAGCATTCCCTATATTTCGAATATTCAAACATCAAGTCCACACAATTGTCATAATCCCCCAGGATTGACGGATCCACCATGTCGTTTTCATATAAGAAACGAATCTCCGGAAGCATTTCAACAAAATGACACTGGCAGATTACATCCGCCACTTCCGCATAAAAACAATCCCCAAGCCCGTCGCTTTCATGTATCATCCCGCGAATAAATGCCTGCCACTCGTCCTTCTCCAGCGAACCGTCCAGATATAACTCACCCATCACTTCCAGCATCGCATTCCGCACGTACTCGTCAATGTCCGGATTCAGGATGGCACGCTTCAAAAGCTCCAAATCCCCATTATATGTATTGTACAAAACATTGTTCATGCCTGACGTGACAGCGTCACCGATTAAGTAGTCCAACACTTCCGGCGGCAGGGACACGAACTCCATAATCCTCGGGAAAAACGCCTTGTCCTGAAATTGCGCAAGCAGATAAAGCGCATAAAAATGTAATTGATACTCCTCTTCCAGATCGTCCTGCTCTTCCAAGGCCTTTTCAATCGCCGCATGCAAATACGGCATCGCTTCCTCCGGGTTCTCGCTCAAGACCTGAAACTCCTCCTCTGGAAATATTTCACTTCGATATGTAATGTTTTCAATTGCACTTTGTACTGACATCATATTCCTTCCCTTCCTTTATCCATGCTTTTCCATTTTCCGCTAAAATCGATAACCGTGTCAAATGTATTTTAACACTGTTATCATAACACCCGCGCGAAATGGGCGCAAGCACGTAAAACTCGATTGCAGATTTTTGTGAATATTGACGGCGCGGTGCTGAATTGCAACCGGATTTCCTTGCAAATGCGTCACGCCCATGTTATATTACGATTAGTGTAAAAGAACAACTGGCAACAAGATTGTCTCCCGAACCCTGATGTCAACATGAAATCATCATAAAGAAATGAGATACGAAGAGGAGGAAAAAATTTTGAAAAAGACAAGTATCATTTTATCCGCACTGGCCATGGCCGCCCTGCTTGTGACGGGTTGCGGCAAGGACTCCGAAGAAGCGACCACGATGCGCTTCCTAAGGGCCGACGGCGAGACGTGGATAAGCGACGATGAACAAAAAAGCCTTGACGTGATCGAAGGCCTGAGCCTTTATTCGGGCTACGGCGTGGGCACGTCAGCGCACGCCAACGCGTGGCTTACGCTGGACGAGGCGACGCTGGCCAAAATGGATTACTCAAGCGAGATTGAAATCGAGAAGAGCGATGACGGAAAGCACCTCGAGGTGGACGTGAAATCCGGCAAGATGTATTTCAACGTGTCCGAACCCCTTGAAGACGACGAAAGCTTAGACATCGAAACGAGCACGATGACCGTGGGCATCAGGGGAACCGCGGGCTGGGTCGAAAGCTACGACGATTATTCAAGAGTCGCCCTTTTAGAGGGCGAAGTGACACTCATGTCCAAAAGCGGGGGCGACTCCGTCATACTGGGCGAGGGATATATGGCCACCCTTTTTAATGGCAGCGGATTCGAGGTCGAACAATTTTCCACAAAGGACGTTCCAGAATTCGTGATGGACGAGGAAGACGCGCTCCATATGTTGGAGACGCTGGGGATGAACCTTGACGCGTCCGCAGACGACACCGGAACAAACGGTAATTCACCCGACTCCGAACTTCCCTATGACCCGAAAGCCGGCCTGGAGTTGCCCGAAATACCGGATGACGGCATAGAGCGGGAAGTGATTGAAGTGGCGGATAATGATGCCCTCCAGGCACTCTTTTCAGGAGGACGTGATTTATCCAACACAGCGATACGGCTCGGCGATGGCGAGTATGCGTTTGACAACGGACTGAGTATTGGTGCTTACGAGAATTTATCCATCATCGGCACCGGCAAGACGCGGATTGTCGTCAACAACGGGGGAGCCACCGTCCTGGATTCCTACGGAGCGAAAAACCTGCTTCTATACGGACTGGTACTGGGGCACGACATTTCACCCATGGACGAGTGCTCGATGGGTGTCCTATCATTTTTCGGATGTGAAAACGTGTCCGTGGTCGGCTGTGACATCTACGGGTGTGGGCTCGTCGGCATAGAAGCTTCCAGCGACGTCACCGTCACGGATTCCGTGATACGGGAATGCAGTTATTCGGCCGTGGAAACATACTCGGACTGCACGGTTCACTTCATCAATTCCGTCATCCAGGACAATGACGGGTCATACTTGTTTGTCGGTGCCGAGGGTACCAAATTTATCTTTGACGATTGCATCATACAAGGAAACCACTCTACTGCGGAATTTGCCCCAGCAAGTGATGGCATGGAACCCGACGTGACCATGAACAACACCGTGGAAAAAGATAACGCCTGGCAATAAGAGACTGATTCCGGTAATCTCGCTCTTCCCGGTAGGATAACGGAGAATGAAGCCATATTCCCAGCTATGCGCCATCAGCCATTTTTGAACCTCCGTGTTCTCTTGTGATTCGTCCAAAATCTGGTGGTCAATGTCCACGATGTCCACCGCCAGACCCAACTGGTGCTCACTGGTTCCCGACACCGCCACGGACTTTCCCGCCTCGGCCTCGGCGGCATCCTGGTCATATCCTTCGTCCAGATACCGCCCTACCTCTTGTTGATACAGACTCTCCTGAACTTCCCGGGTGCGGTAGGCAGAACAAATAACCGGGTTCAGCCCGTCCGCCCGGCAGGCGTCCATCATCGCTTGAAGGTCGGGATAACACCGCTCGTCCACCTGAAGGCCATTTTGGAGCGTTACCGTCTGAACCGTATAATTTTCAGGCAAAGGATTCCACGGGTTGACCAGCACCAGCTTCCAAGTCCCCGCTTGTCCCCGGTTGACGGGTCCCCCTGCTTGTCCCCGGGCGGCAGGAAGGCCTCCAGAAAAACAATGGCCGCGAATAGAAAAACGAACGCGGGAAACAGGCGGCTGGCCAATCGACGAAGCCGACGTATCCTGCGCCTATATTTACGTTGCTGCATGTGCCTTTTTCGTATTGCATTCTCAGTTTGTCTCAAAAAAACCACCTCGCCCTGATTGGAATGTCCTTATCATAGCAAGGTGTTTCTTAAAATCATTATCGGTCTGCCATCATTTTGGCATCTTCATCGTTACAACTCAGATCCGCTAACGCCGGCTGAATCGTAACGGGCATCACCACTCATTGATAGTTGAAAAAACGTAATCATTTGTTATCTCAAGATCCAAATCATAAATTGCCGCGCCGTCTTTTGAGGCAAAATCTATGCTGAACCAAGAGGGTTGGTTGCTTATCATGGTACGGTCATCCACTACTTTCATATTCATCCGATTAAAGTCATAGTAGTCCTGCAAAAACCCGACCCATTTATACACCTTGGGCATCCCTCGCGATATAGAGTTCACTGATGTCATGGCTGGTTGAAAGATAGAGGGTGTTCCCATTTGTTTCTATTGCTCCGACCAATACCAGATAATGCCCGCCTTTTCCATCCTCCAAAATATGAAACAAACACTCTCCCGATGCCGGCATCTCGACACTTTCGCGCATTCGGAATATTGAGGTTTGAACACTCCCGCCCTCATAAATCACTTCCTCGGCTGTGGACAACCGAAGATTTGACCAGAAGGCACTATTTTGCTGGTAAAGCTGCTCCATCGTCCGTGAGAGTACCTCCCGATTCAAATACGTTTCCAGACCGTTGACGATTTGCAGCGTGCCCCAGACCATGCGATAATCACCAAACGCCACGGCTTCCTCCCGTTCCAGAGATTCCTTGAACGAGGCGGAAATCAGCACGCTTCCTCCGATTCCAAAAAGAAAGGACAATAGTGCCAACATGGAACCCGTTATTTTCAGATGAATTTTCAAGTCTCCACCTCCAACCGGTAGCCCACCTTGTTAATCGCCCGAAGGCAATTTTCCCACCCCACCTTTTTCCGCAACCGTTGAATATGGAGATCCACCGCCTTGCTACCGAAAGGATATTCTTCGCCCCACACTTGTTCATAGATTGTTTCCCGGTACATGGCGCGCCTTGGATTCCTGACAAACAGTAGAAGCAAATCATACTCCGTCTTTGTCAAACTGATTTCTTGCCCATCCCGCCACACCTGCATGGAAGCGGTGTCAATTTTCAAATCTCCGATTTCCAGCATCATGTCACCCTTTTTATACCGACGCAAAACCACGTCAATGCGAGCCAGTAATTCAATCACCTCGAAGGGTTTCACAATATAATCCTCCGCCCCCAGCTTGAGTCCCTTTACCCGGTCTTGGACGGAGCTTTTTGCCGTCAGAAAAATCACCGGAATTTCCAGTGGACGAATGTAGTCCATCAATTCAAAGCCATCGATTTCAGGGAGCATTACGTCCAGCACGATTAAATCATATTGGTTCTTCTCTAAATAATCTGCCGCCTCCAGTCCATCAAAAGCACAAGTACAACGGTATCCTTCCTTGGCCAGGCTAAGACGAATCAGGTTGGAAATTGGTGCTTCATCTTCTACAATCAAAATATTAATCAAGACAAATCCCCCCAGCACAAAATCATAATACATTCATCATACATCATTCAGGCATCAAAACGGCAAACATGCCCGCCCTACTCCTGCATTCCTCCTCCAGCCCGGAAATTTCTTTTTTATTTCATATTGTAAGTTACAGAATTTTAGGCTGATGAATAATAATATGTACTCTCTTGCCTTTTATTTTTCCTTCATAGCTTTTCTTGAAAACCATGGGATTTTCTATAATCTTTTCTTTGTCATATAAAAAGAAATAAATATTTTCTGCACTATAATGTATCATATCCGCCTCTATTTCTTCGATTAATTTCGTTAATTTCATATTTTTTCTGGTGCATTTTATTTCTATCACACGCTCAGAATCCAGAAAAATGTCTGTTCTAACCGTGCCATATCCGGTATCCTCATTAACCTCAGTCCTTGCCATAGGATAAAGCAGTTTTATACAAGCGTACAACAGATGCTGCACATCATATTCATTTTTTATTTTCAAAGCATCCAGTTGTTCCTGCTGAATTCCTCCGCTCTTATGTGGTTTACGCTCTATTAGATTTTCCAGAAACAGATAAAAATTATTTAGTATTTCAAGAAGCGGCTCATCTTTTCCATTATCGCACAACATATCTTCAATATACGAAATCACCCTATCCTTCGCAGCCTCCATATTTTCCTTTGTCTCTTTATCAGAATATGCATTTTGAGGATAATATGCAATTCTTTCCAAGCCAAGAAGTTCCTATGTTCCTATCCCAAGCCCTTTCATATATTCCCGCAAAGACACTACTGCACTTTGAAACATCTGAATATCTTTGGCATTCTGAATACACTCTACTGCCTCTCCCATATTTCTTATACTATTAAACATATTATTTATTGCCACCTCCCCACCGCAGATAAAATAAAAACAGTGGATCTAAAATGTACAAAATGCCTTCCTTCCAGTCAAGAACCTTAAAAATATCTTCTCTTCCGTGTAACAACTCTTGCAATTTGGTCAGACTTTCCTTAATTGCCTGCGGGGTTGGTTTTTTACAATCTCCTGAAATCATACCATATATTCGATTTTTTACACCCTCAAACTCCAATTTCATAATTGGCGGATTTTCCGCAATTGATTTTACAATCAATTCATACAAGTCACAAGACCGTCCATCCTCCACCTGGAAGGTGTTTCTTCCTTTTCCCCGTGTATTTGGTCCTTTTTTCATCAACGATACAACATCCTCATATTCAAAATTTGCTGTTGTATAACGATATGCCGTCTCTAAAATCTCCTGGCCAATTCGTGGCTGCTGATCGCCCGACATTTCCAGTATTGTGCAAATGTTGAGACAAATATATTGCATTAACTGAGGCGATGACAAACTTTCTACTGCAATTTGTTCTGCAATGGCATCTTCAATTGCAATATCCAATCTGGAAAATCCCAGTTTTGCAATTTCCTTTAAGTCTGCCACTTCCCAGGGCTCCATATTGATTAGGCTTAACCTACCGGACAAATCCGCATTTTGACGTATCGCTTCATCTGCCCGGTGTGGAAGCGATACAACAATTGCCTTAAAACCTCTGCGTATTGCATCCTTTAATTGCTGCGCAACCTGCATCCTTTTTCCTTCCGGGGCATAGTGAAAATCATCTATCACTAACACAAGATTTTCTTTTTTATAATACTCAATAATTTTATCCTTCGTCAAAGAAAATGTTTCTTTCTTCATATACCTGTCTCTGGTTTCTGCAATTTTCTTTTCTGATGCAAATTGACCTTCATAAGCAAGTCCAACCTTTGCTGCAACCAATTTCCAAAAGTCAGTATCTTCCTCAAAATCTGCACCTGAAATTTCTACTATATTTTCAAAACCGATTACCTTCTCGCAGAGGATTGTTTTCCCCATTTTAGAAAATCCAACTAACGAAGTTAAAAACCCAGAAACCTTAATTGCCTGCATCAAGCGAAATTCATATGATAAATCAGATACTGCTGACTTCCGCGATATATAAGTATATTCTGGGAATGCTCCCGGGCGAAATACATCTTCGGCACGCAACTTCATATATTTTTCCTCCTCTCGTTTTATACATTGTAACACATTTTAAATAAAATTAAACTGTTTTTATTCATTTTAATTCAATTTATTTATTTTTAATGAAATAAAAGCAGAGAGTTTTCACACTCTCCGCTTCCCATCCATCACTTTACAAAACACGATTGCCACCGCCGTGCTCACCGCCGTCGCCATAATTGCCGGCCCCACGATGGCCGTCGGGTTCACGCTGCCATACTGTCCCCGATAGGCAATGATATTCACCGGGATTAACTGCAGCGACGAGATGTTCAAAATCAAGAACGTGCACATTTCATTGCTCGCCACGCCCCCGGGCATTGCCATCCGGCGGGTGGCCATATTCCCTCGCGACCCTGCCGCATTTCGGCGTTCCTCCTCCAGTCTGGAAAGCTCCTCCATCGCCTTTAATCCCGCCGGAGTCGCCGCCCAGCCTAGCCCCAGGACATTCGCGATACAGTTCGTCGCGATATGCTCATATGCCGCATGCCCCTTAGGGATATTCGGAAACAAAAAACGCAAGAAGGGGTACATTTTTTTCGATGCCATCTCCACAATCCCCGCTTCCGTGGCGATTTCCATCATTCCCACCCAAAACGACATCACCCCCGTCATCGTAATACAAAGCGTCACCGCTTCCTTCGCGGAATCCAACGCCGCATTTGTCATCTGCGGCATTTTTCCATTAAACGCCCCGAAAATAATGCCGACGATAATCATTCCCGCCCACAACCAATTCATACTACTCCCTCCCCGCATATTTTTTCACGATTTCAAACGGCGCGGGGCCGACATCCAACACCGCCTCGTGAAATTCTTTCTGGGAAAACGCCTCGCCTTTCTGCGCCGCCCATTCCTTCTTCATCTCCAGAAATTCCAAATATCCGATATAATATCTCAGGTAATTTCCCGGCGAACCGATAATCAATTCATACACCTTCTCAATCGTCTCCGCGTCCCCGATTCCATAGGAGGAGAAAAACGCAATCGTGTCCATCCGGCTCCACCCGTCGTAATGGATTCCGATATCGGCCAATGTATACAGCCCGAGCATGATGGAACCGTTTTTCTGCAGCAATGTGGCTTCTTGCTTGGAAAGCGGCGTCAGGTAATAGCTGCACATTTCCGCATAGGTGGCCCATCCTTCGACATAGCCCCCGAAACTAAAGACATTTCTCACCGGGTCGGGATTTTTTCCGGCAAAATATACCGTCTGGTACAAATGTCCCGGATATCCCTCATGCGCCAGTGTCGTAAACAAGGTCAGCTCATTTCCCATGTGTGCCTGGTTGACATAAATTACGTTATCCTTATAATCATCAATCGACGGAATCATGTAAAACGCCGGACTTAAATGCTCCTCCATCGCCTTTGGCACGTACTTTACGGTATACGTCGTCTCCGGCAGAGCCGGGAACGTCTTCTCAATCCCGACCTGCAAATCCTTGAGAATCACCAGCGGATCCGTGGAAAACTGCGAAGACACCGCCGCCGATGCCTGCACGGCCTCCTGCACCCGCATACTGACACCGCCGCTTTGACTCTCTTCATTCTGATTGGCCTCTTGTTTCGTCATCTCCCCCAGCACGCCTTCCATCGCCTCAAGGTCACTAAGTATCTGCTGCTTCGTCAAAAGCTTCATTTCCTCCACGGAACGCTCCGACCCCGTTCCTGCCCGCACCACGTATTCATAATACGCCTTTCCCTCCGGCAAATAGCACAAGCCCTTTTCATTCGTCCCCCGCCCTTTCAGCGCCTGCAGCGCCACCGTCAACTTACGGTAGGCCGGCATGACATAAGTCCTAAGCATCAGCGCATTCTTCTCCATATAGTCACTTTTTTCTTCCTCCGTCAGCTCTCCAATGGATTTTACCCGTTCGACGAATGTAGAAATCAGATAATTATTTTCACCCATATCCAAAAACGCCTCACACTGGCTCATCACCTCGTCCAGTGCATAGTCCGCCATAAATAACCCCGCGTCCGCCTTCTTTTGTTCAAACTCGATTAACGAGTCAAAATATTCCGGCGTCGTTTTAAGAAGTGCCAAATATGTATTTACGTCCTGCTCGGTTCGTAACGGATATTCGGACAATACCACGGGCAACTGTGTCTGCACACCGCTCACCAGCCCCAACGGCTCCTCGTATAGCAAATATTCGGCTCCTTCTTGCGTCATTTCCATGCAATACATTAGTACGTCATACGTGATTTTATTTTCCTCCGTCAACGCTTCATAGGAAAATTCCTCCAATGCCTTTTTCAAATTTTCCCCCGAGGCCAGAATCGCCTCCTTGTCCGTAGAAAATTTTCCAAACGTTACCGTGTCTTCCTCAATCCCGTACTCTTGCGGATTCTTAAGTGTATAATGAAGGCTTACCGTGTTGGATGACGCCTCCTGGCAAAAAATCTCCGATGTAAATTCGCGAAATTTTTCGTTCTGTCTCTCCGGGTTCCGGCTTTCACATCCCGTGCACAAGATTGCAAAAGCAACCGTCAATGCCACGAGTAGCCGCTGAAATTTCCTTTTAGGGAATTCACATTGTGTATTGAATGCTTGAGAGAACATAGAAACTCCTGAGATTCTTTTGATTTATCTTATGAAATGCTAAAAACGGTTATTCCTACATATATATGTTTAGAAGACAAAACCCCGGGAGGAGTTATGCAGTTTTTCCTCTATCTCTCCGACTTTATCGTTCCTTTTTTAATATTATCTATTATCGTTTACGCATTATTGAAAGGGACGAACGTCTATGACACCTTCATAAAAGGGGCACACAACGGATTTCTTACCGTAATCAAAATCATGCCGACATTAGTCGGGCTGATGGTCGCGGTCGGCATTCTGCGCGCCTCGGGCTTTCTTGATTTCGTATCGCAAATCATCGGCCACTTTACCGCCCGCGTCGGATTTCCCGGCGAACTTGTCCCGCTTACCATCGTGAAAATGTTTTCCTCGTCGGCCGCCACGGGGCTTTTGCTTGACATTTTTAAGGAGCACGGCACGGATTCCTATATTGGGCTTATCGGTTCCATTTCCATGTCCTGCACGGAAACCATTTTTTATACGATGAGCGTATATTTTATGACGGCAAAGGTGACGAAGACACGCTACACGCTCGCCGGAGCGCTGCTCGCCACGACGGCAGGACTAATTGCCAGCATCATCCTGGCCGGCATGGTTACAACCGGCCGCGGACTGTAACAGCATCCAGCCATCTTAAATTGCCTTCGGCAATGGGCCGGATGAGCCCTTTCGGTTTTTGTTGTATAAAGTGACAATTTATGGTAAACTTATTGTCATGAGAGTGCTTTTAGCACGTTGCCGTTTGCGACATCGGACTATACCTGCTTCCACCGACGATGCCGCCGTGCAAAACCAGGAGGTGCGACAATGTCCAGTCTGACTTTAAAAAACCTAACGAAAACATACCCGAACGGGTACAATTCCGTAAAAGATCTTTCCCTTGAGATTGAAGACGGCGAGCTTATCATCCTGCACGGTCCAAACGGCTGCGGCAAGTCTACCATCCTGCGCATGATTGGCGGCTTGGAGGACATCACTTCCGGCGAGATTTACCTTGGAACCACCTTGTTAAACGAAGTCTCCCCCTGTGACCGCCCTCTGGCCATGCTGTTTCGAAATTATGCGATGTACCCCCACCTAAACGTCTATGAAAACATGGCGTTGGGGCTAAAGCTGCGCAACATGCCCAGAAGCATCATTGACTCCCGCGTCAAGACGGCCGCGGACTTTTTAGAGATTGGAAAATTATTGGATAAAAAAAACCGCTCCATCTCAGAAGCGGACAAGCAAAAAGTGGCACTGGGACGCGCCATCGTCTGTAAACCGAAAATCATGCTGGTGGACGAGGACTTTGCCCACGGAAACCTGCGCCTGCGCGGTGACTTGTTAAAATTCCTTCGCAAAATAAATCACGACTACCACACGACCATCCTCTATGCCACGCAAAATCTGGAAGAAGCACAACGACTAGGCGGCAGGATTATCACCTTGAAGGACGGTGAAATCCTTACCATCCACAGCCCGGCCGACCCTGAATAACAATGCGGCATATTTCCTTATGCGGCCGTGCGCATCATATTATGATTAGAGCGTCAAAAGGTATTTTGACATTCACTATAACAATTGTTGATAAATGTCCCGCTTCGCCACCCCGCGGTCTTTGGCGACCTTCTTCATCGCCTCCTTTTTTTCCATGCCTTGGGACAAATAGACTTCCATGTGCGCCTCGACGGACATCTCTTCCCAGCGCATGCGTTCTTCACATACCATCTGCTCCCGGCTTCTGCCCTCGATTACCAGCACGCATTCCCCCTTTGGCTCATGCTCCGCATAATACGTTTCCGCCTGCCCCAGCGTGGAACGAAACACCGTTTCATGCCGCTTCGTCAATTCCCGGCAAATCGTGACATTCCTATCCTCCCCCAGATGCTTCTGTAAAAGCCCCAATGTCTTTAACAATCGATGCGGAGCCTCGTAAAGAACCATCGTCCGCATCTCTTTTTCAAGCTCCTTGAGCACGCTTGCGCACTCCTTCTTGTCTGTGGGTAAAAATGCTTCAAATGCAAACCGTCTTGTCGATAAACCGGACAAGGTCAACGCCGTGACACAAGCCGACGCCCCGGGCAGGGACGTGACCTCGATTCCCGCCTCATGACACATCTTCACCAATTCCTCCCCCGGGTCGGAGATCCCCGGCGTTCCCGCATCCGTAATCAGCGCGACACTTTGCCCTGCCAGCAGCTTCTCCACCAGCTTTTGACCTTTTTCATATTTATTGTATTCGTGGTAACTCGTCATCGGCGTATGAATGTCAAAATGATTCAAAAGCTTAATACTATTACGCGTATCCTCCGCCGCGATTACATCCACTTCCTTCAAAATCCGAATCACCCGGAACGTCATGTCCTCCAAATTTCCAATCGGAGTCGCACATAAATACAATGTTCCCGCCACGCCTCTCACCTCCGCCACTTTTCTCATACGCACGATTGTTCCTACTCATACATGATATACTCACGACAGATTTTATCTGCCGTGAGTATCGCGCCAGCCGCAGCCGCAAAGCGGCACATTTCCTTATGCGGCCGTGTGCATGATATTATACGTAAGCGGCAGATTTATCTGACGCTCAGTATAATCGGCGGCTCCACCTTCACCCGCGACTTTCCGCCCTTCATGCCCTCAATCAACACCATCGTCGGCTCCTTGTCCACATAAGGATGCACGAACTGTATCCGCTTCGGTTCAATCTTGTACGCGCACATCTTCACCATGATTTCCGCCAGCCGAAACGGCTTGTGAACCATGTAAAACCTTCCCTTGCTCTCCGGCAAAAGCTTCGCACTTTCACGCAAAATGTCATCTAATGAACACAATACCTCGTGCCGGGCAATCGTCCTTGCGTCCCCCGCGTTCTTCAGGCCATGCTCATTTATCATATACGGGGGATTTGTCGTAATCACGTCAAAGGAGGCCGGCTTAAAAATCTCCGCCGCCTCCTTGATATCTCCTTCTACAATCGAAACCCGCTCCTCCAGCACATTGTACTTGACACTGCGGCGCGCCATGTCCGCGCTTTCCGCTTGAATTTCCAGCCCGGTGAAGTACCCTCCCGCCGTCTTTCCGGCCAGGAGAATCGGAATCACGCCGTTTCCGGTACCCAAATCCAGCACCGTTTCTCCCGGCTTCACCTTCACGAAATTTGTCAGAAGCACCGCGTCCACGCCGAAGCAAAACTTCTGAGGATTCTGGATAATCCAATATCCGCTCAACTGCAGGTCGTCCAGCCGCTCACCCGGATGCAAAAGTCCCCCGGCCGCCACGTCAATCTTTCTCCAGCTTCGCCAGTTCCCTCATTTCCGCTTTGGAAACCTTTGCCTTTTTCCGCCTCGGCTTAAACCGCAAATCATCCGCATGGTACTCCCGGATTTCCTTTTCATCGTTGTCCAATGTCACAATCACCTTCACGAGTCCCCGCAACACGCTTAACGAGTGCACGTTTCCGGCAAACCCTTCCGGGGTCGTGACCACGTCGCCCACGGACGGCAGGTGGCTGTTCAATTCCTCATATGTCTCTTCCTCGTTCGTCAGGCAGCACATCAACCGCCCGCACACACCGGATATCTTGGTCGGATTCAATGACAGGTTCTGTTCCTTCGCCATCTTGATGGACACCGCGGCAAACTCCGACAGATACGTGTTGCAGCACAACGGCCGCCCGCAAATGCCGATGCCCCCGCGAAACTTCGTCTCGTCCCTCACGCCAATCTGGCGCAATTCAATCCTCGTGCGGAACACCGCGGCCAAATCCTTGACCAGCTCGCGAAAATCAATCCGCCCGTCCGCCGTAAAGTAAAACAACACTTTATTGTTGTCAAACGTATACTCCGCGTCAATCAGCTTCATCTCCAATTCGTGCTTGCGAATCTTCTCCTGGCAAATGCGAAACGCCGACTTCTCCTTCTCGCGGTTTTTCTCCACCGTCTTTTCATCCTGCTCGTTCGCAATGCGCAAAAC
>CATLEQ010000010.1 GCA_949915905.1 uncultured Lachnospiraceae bacterium
CACGGCAAACAAAAAATGAACCCACGGCACGCCACCCAATTCGAACCCCTGCCTCGTTGGATGGCGTATATTTTTGTTGATTTCGTGTAATACTAATTATAGAAAATTCTTGAATATGTGTATATATATTAATATAAAAATTCTTGATTTCGTGCATATATGAATATATCAAAAATATCGAATACGTGCAAATATACCGTTGCATAATTCTCGTTTTCGTGTATTTTTATTGTTGAAAAAATCTTGATTTTGTGTTATCATTCTTATAAGGAAAATCTCGATTTTGTGTTTTGGAGGTGAAATGGCAAGTGAAACGTAGGATTATCAATGAATTAATCAAATGGAAAAAAGAGGATGCCGGACGATGCGCGCTGCTGATTGACGGGGCACGCCGTGTGGGAAAAAGCTACATCGCCGAAGAATTCGCAAAATCAGAATACAAGAGCTACATTTTAATCGACTTCAACAATGCCGCCAAGGAAGTGACCGACCTATTTGTCAATTACTTAACCGACTTGGACTCCTTTTTCATGTACCTTTCCAACTTTTATAACGTGAAGCTCCATGAACGTGAATCGCTGATTATTTTTGACGAGGTTCAGCTTTTTCCGCGGGCGCGCTCGGCCATCAAGTATCTGGTGGCCGACGGGCGTTACGACTACATCGAGACGGGCTCCCTCATGAGCATAAAGAAAAACGTCCAGGACATCCTGATACCGTCCGAAGAGCACCACGTCCAGATGTATCCCCTTGATTTCGAGGAATTTTTATGGGCATTGGGAAATGACACGCTGATGGACTTTATCAAAATGTGTTTTGAGAAAAGAAAGCCCCTGGGACAGGCGCTCCACCGAAAGGCGATGGATTATTTCAGGCAATACATGATTGTCGGAGGAATGCCGCAAGCCGTTGACTTTTACGCCCGTACACGCGACTTTGACATGGTGGATCGGGTGAAACGCGACATCCTCTCATTATATCGCTCCGACATCGTGAAACATGCGGAAGGGTATGAAATGAAAGTGGAACAGATTTTTGACGAAATTCCCGCGCAGCTACAAAAGCATGACAGAAAGTTCCGACTCGCTTCCTTAAAAAAGGAGGCCCGTTTCCGCGATTATGAAAGCGCGTTGTTTTGGCTGAATGATGCCATGATTATAAACACTTGCTATAACTCCACGGCACCAAGCATCGGAATGAAGCTCAACATGGACCGCTTGACGCTCAAGTGCTACATGGCGGACACCGGACTTTTAATTAGTCACGCCTTTGACGAAAACGGCATCATGAACGAGGAAATTTACAAAAAGCTTTTATTCGACAAACTGGAGGTCAACACCGGAATGATTATGGAAAACGCCGTCGCCCAGATGCTCGCGGCAAGCGGGCACAAGCTCTACTTCTATTCCAACTCGTCCCGCGATGACGCAACGTCCCGCATGGAAATTGATTTTCTGATAGCAAAAAGCAAGATCAGCAACCGCCACAACATTTCGCCCATCGAAGTGAAATCCGGCAAGAACTACTCATTGGGCTCGCTACGGAAATTCAAGTAAAAATACGCGGAACAACTGCACACCCCTTACGTGCTGCACACAAGCGACTTAAAGGAAGAAGAGGGCATCACGTTCCTTCCCTTGTACATGACGCCGCTTCTGTAAAGGTAAAATCACAGTAAAACGGCCATGACGCCCTCTCATTTTCGCGCAGACAAAGAGAGAACACGCTATCCCTTTCCCACCCTCTGGCACATCCAGCCTGAATCTCGGTATAGTGGACGGTAAAATAATTTGTCGTCCACTATAACCCCGCCGGGGGATACCTTGTATCCTGATTATTCTTTCTTGCTGTATTCTTGTTTCAGTTCTTCTGCCAGGTATGCATCGCTCATACAATGCATATCCGATACCCCGTCCCGAATCAGCTGATAGACCTCGGAATGGTAGAAAAAGTTCAATGCCGCATCCAACGAAATCCCCTGCTGTTTAGCAAAACACTCGATTACACGGCTATATTTTTTTTGAAGCAAAATCGGGTTTGCGTTCATATCTGTTCACTCCCTTCAAAGTGCAGAAACCCCAGTGCTTTCTCTGTGCGGAAACAGATTTGCAATTTCTAGTATATCGATTCAAAATCTACTCATCTATTTCCTTTTTATTCATTTGTAATACTGGATGCTGCATAGAAAAAATTTCTTTCTGACGCTCAATCTCTGCTTTCAACTGCTCTTTCGTAGGCAAATAAGTCAGATATTTTGACATAAACAACCGGTCATTATCATGAAGTATCGAATATCTGGCAATATCCTCATCTGTTTCTGAACACAGCAGAATCCCAATAGTGGGGTTATCTCCCTGCCCTCGCTTTAAATCATCATACATGCGCACATACACATCAATCTGTCCCACATCCTGATGAGTAATTCTGCCCATCTTCAAATCGATTAGGACATAACACTTAAGTTCGATATTATAAAAAATAGTAGTCTGAAGTTTCCGTTACGATATGCTGCTGACGAGCCACGAACGCAAATCCTCTACCCAATTCCATCAAAAAATCTCTAATATGTGAAAGAATGGCAGATTCTAAATCTCCTTCCAAATAGGTATCCTCATTTTTAAATCCAAGAAATTCTGCAATCACCGGACTTTTGATAAGTTCAAATTGATTCTTTTGAAATTCCGCAGTTTTCTGCTTCATTTCTTCAACTAAAGCCTCTTTTTTTGGTGCCTGAAGCAGCCTATGATAATATTGTGTACTAATATTACGATCCAAAGTTCTTGAACTCCAATTCTCGTCAACGGCCTCCTTCACATACCAATAGCGTGCATTTTCATCCGTAACACGAAGAAGGCTCCTAATATGTGTCCAGTTAAGATTGTGAACGCATGCGTTCACAATCTGCTCATCAGGAAAACATTGATAAAATTTGATATAATAATGCAGATTTCTTATGGAATAATTTTTGCCAAACTCCTTTGTCAAATCTTCTGCCAATGCAGAAATTAAACCTTTACCATACTCTGCACGTTCACTGCCACCCATTTCCTGCTCTACAATTCGTTTTCCGATATTCCAATAAGTAAGCAGCATTGCCTTACTAGAGGCGCTATAGGCTGCTTCTTGTCCAGAAGAAATAATACTTTTAATTTCTGTAATAACTGATTGGTATGGCATCAAATGATTTTCCATCATGTCACCTCGATTTTCCATAATAAATATATTTTAACTTTCTTTTCCTGTCACATCAAGACTCTTTCAAAAATGGTGTAGTAAGCGCCTTGCCGCCTCGCAAAACCATTGATTTTATCGGCTTTTCCGGGATTCTTCAAGATACAACCATGACACCACAAAAGGTGGTTTATCCTCAAAAAAGCTAAACACTATTTCGCTTTTTTCAACTACAAAAAGATTAAAAACTGTTTCATTGACTCTGTCCTTATACATCAAATAAAATTTTCGAGCATTTTTCAGAGTATCTTCCGAAAAACCTCTTTCAAAATTCTTTTGCTACGTAATAAGTTAGCAATTGTATCATATTCACTTGTTGGACAGCAATATTTCTTGCATGTTTCACTAACGCCACAGTCTCTGCACAAAGATTTTCAATTACTTCATCTTCATTTATTAACACTTCTGCTTTTCTACTGTTTTCCACATTTATTGCCTCCTGCCACAATACAGTATACCCTATTTCCTATATATCTCTTATATCATTAATTTTATCACAAACACCGGGATTTTTCTATTATTTTCATTTTTCATGTACAAGTTTGTTGTCAGAATGGAATTTTGCCGCTATAATACAGACAGAAGCCATCACGAAGAAAGGCTGGTGAACATCATGGAATTGCCACAAAAAAGTTATATACGATTGACGACATCTACGCCCTGCCGGACGGGCAGCGGGCGGAATTGATTGACGGACAAATTTACATGATGGCTCCGCCGAGGCGGATTCATCAAGAGCTTGTCAGCCAATTCACCAAAATAATCGGACAATACATTGACACGCATGATGGTTCATGCAAAGTCTACCCTGCCCCGTTTGCCGTTTTTTTTAACGAAGACGACAAAGACTACGTGAAACCGGACATTTCCGTAATCTGTGACAAGGATAAATTAAACGAATATGGTTGCAATGGTGCCCCGGACTGGATTATTGAAGTGGTCTCCCCTTCCGACCCACAAAGAGACTACGACATCAAGCTCTTTAAATACCGTTCGGCCAATGTTCGTGAATATTGGATTGTAAACCCCTTGACACGCACGGTCATGGTTTATGATTTCGAACGTGGAACCGGGACGAACCAGTATGTTTTTGACGACGACATTCCCATATGCATTTATGATGACTTCAACATCTGCATCTCTAAATTATTACAGTAAAAATGAAGCGCCTTACTCGAAGGGGGCTGTCGGAAAATGGTATTTTCGAACAATATATAGATGCGGCGCATGAGCGTTTGCACTATATATCGTACATGATACGTCATTTTCCGACAGTCCCTTCTACAATCATCAAGAGCCTCGCGATTCCCCGCTTTCTGGTACCTTGATCCGGGAACGTTTTTTCTCCGCCCGATAAATTTCCTCTTCCAGTTCCCTCGCCAGCACCTTTATGATTTTTGCATACCGCGGCTCGTCTTTCACGTCCACAAGCTGCAACGGATCCTTTTTCAAATCATACAGATAATCGGGCACATATTCTTCCGCGTCCGGCCGCGCCCCGCCGAAGATTCCCTTTGCCACGACTCCCAGCAAATACTCTTCTGTCCGCAGTACCCTTCCCACGCGGCTCTCGGAAATTTGCGCAAATACCTGATTCTTTCTATTCTGCACCTTTCCCATCGCCACGTCAAGCAAATTTTCCCCAATCATCTTGTCACCAACGTCAACCCCGGCAATTGCCAGCAAAGTCTTCGGCAGGCTCGCCGTGCTGACCAACTCGTCCACGCGCCGCGCGAACCTCACCGCCCCTCCGCCGATAACGAGAGGAACCTTCAAACACGCGTCATGCCCGGAACGTTTATAATCATCATATCCGCACAGATTTTCATCCCTGTTTCTCGTTCGAAAATGCGAACCGTGGTCGGACACATAAACGATTACCGTGTTCTCGTATAATCCTCTTTCCTTTAACTTGTCAATCACGCGCCCCAGATTCTTGTCCAAGCTCTCGCACTGCCCCAGATAATCGGGATACTCCTCCCTATAGTCGCCTCCTTCGATGGCAGTCAAATCAGCGGGGATTTCGCAATCCCGATACTTTTCATGAGAACCGGCCGGTCCCTCGTAATGCTTGTGGTCATTCTGATGGTGGGACTCGATATGAGAAATGGTCAAGAAAAACGGCTTATCCTCCGATGCCTGCTGCAAATACTCCAGCCCGAAATCCGTGATACAATCACACCGATATCCATGAAACTCGATTTTTTTCATGTTCTCGTCAAACACAAAGCCATCATAACCATGCGAGGTAAACTCCAGCACGTCGCTCACCCGCCAAAAGCCGCGATATCCGCCCCTGCCCTCCGGCGGAATCGGATTATGAATATAATCAAGCCTCGGCGGTTTTTCCATCTCCCCGTCGGATGCCAGATGCCATTTCCCCACGTACGCGGTGTCATAGCCGTTTTCCGTAAAATAATCCGCCAATGTCTTAATATTTCGAGGAAGCGCGATGCAATTCGTAAAACAGCCAATCTCTGACGGATACCGTCCTGATTGGAACATCGCCCTGCAAGGCCCGCAGACCGGCTGCGCCGTAAACGCATTTTGAAACACAATTCCCTCGCGTCCCATTTTGTCAAGATTGGGCGTAATATCCAATTTTTGTCCATATAGTCCAATCGTATCAGCCCTCTGCTGATCCGAAAAATACAATACGATATTTGGTTTCATCTAAAAACTCCTTTCCAGCCTAAATCCCGTGACGTACTTCACTTTTCCATAAGGAGGAACAAATTGCGCCACGCCTTTCTCCCGCTGGCGATACCTTCCCAGCGGAAATTCATTGCAAGGTTCGAAGGCCATCACATAGCTTTCCTTGGAAAAATTTTTCCACAAATCCATTTTGGGTAACGTAGATGCATGATAGAACACGCATGCCCTCAGACCAAGACGATGATTTTTAAGACCGGCGGCAGAAATCTCGTTCTCATCCTTTTCCAACACACAGTAAAAGACATGCGGCGGGTATCCGTCCCGCTTGCCAGAAACGACATCTAATTCTTTGTACATCTTTTTTGCCACTTCGTTTTTGGGAACCACGCTCTCAAACGGCAGTTCCATTTCGCATCCCGTCTCCAAAAAAGGCTCCCCGAAATTATAATGATACATGAGGCAGGCTTGCTCGTCATGTTCGCCGACATTCTCCACCTCGTCCTCGACCATGATTTTCATCTGCGAATCATCGTAGGTGATTCTGCGAGACAAGCGCAATGACTTCCATTTCTCAAAACGGTTTTCCATCCCGCCCTCCACCGTGACTTTTCCGCCCTCCGCGTAAATCCGCACGTTTTTCGCCTCGGACAAATTCATACTGCCGTGCAGGCAGCAGTTTCCTTCACGCCCCTCGCACGGCTGACCGGCATTCTCCAATCCGCAGGTGCTAAGCAGGCCGAAGAAAAAACGGCTTTTACGATACTCATTTGTCTCTATATTTTCTGCGGGCAGCAGATTTTCCTCTACGAGATAACTTAAATTTACTCCCTGAAATGACGCATAAGAAATATCCATTCCCCGCGACAATTCAATCGTAAAGGAAAACCCACTGTCCCCGCGCACCACGGCGTACTCCATGCCATCCCGCCCTTGCTTTGTCCGCCGCTTCCTTTCCACATAAACCTGATTCATACCCAACCTTCCCCATTGCAAAACCTGCCATTTCCCCCGCCTCACCGACAAGGAGGGAACCACGACTTACAACGTACAGTTCTCTTCGAACACGATTTTTCCTTCCATCATTTTCACTTCGTTTTCCGGCTTCATATTATACAGCAGATAATCAAACATGACATTCGCCGACACGTATCCATGGCGAATCGGGTCTTCATAAATCGCAAAGCTGAGCTGCCCGTTCAAAATGTACTCCGCACAATAGTCCCTATGCCCGAAGGTAAACGAAATGCCCTGGAACTTTCCATACTCCTCCTTCGCCCTGATGCAAGACTTCAAATCCGGCGAATGCATATAAAACGCATTCGCCTCCGGATATTTTTCCAAAACGTCCTGCACTTCCCGGCAGGCGACCTCGTCGTCATAGGCCACCTCGCAGATGTCCAGTATCTCGTAATCCACCTTGCTCTGCTCGATATATTCCAGAAAACCATTTAATTTTTTTCTCCGCGCGTTCCCGGTCAGCGGCCCCACCACGATTAAAATCTTCAGCGGCTCCTTGGCAATCATGCACAACGTGTTCGCCATCAGGCGCCCCAGCCGCACATGGTCCTGCCCGACGTAACAAATCCGATCCACGCCCTCGATGTCGGAGGTGCACGTCACGATTGGCATCCGTTTTTTCTCCGCCAGGCGATTCAGCTTGTACTTGATAATCGGACTGTCAATCGGCTTGATAATCAATCCGGCCGGTGACAATTGCTCCACCTTGTCAAGAATCTGCACTTGTTCTGACAAAGAATTGTCCACCAAATCCAAAAATTCAAACCGTATGTTATAATCCTTGATTTCCTCCGCGTACTGCTCGATCCCCTCATGAACCAGGGCAGAAAACTTGTTGCATGACGTAGCGTTTACCGCGACGGCGATGACCGTCTCCTTTTTCTGCATGGCCATCGCCTTTCCAACGATGTTGGAACTATAACCGTATTCCTCGCATATCGCCCTCACACGTTTCTCATTTTCCGCACTGACCCTTCCGCGACTATGCAAAACCCTGTCTACCGTCCCGATGGATACCCCTGCCTTCTCCGCAATTTCCTTAATCGTAATCTTAGCCACTGTTCTCCCTCTTTTTCCGTTTGAACCGCTCCTCGACCACTCTCACATGTTCTGGCACTTCGTATGTAAATTGATTGAACCGGGTCTGATTTTCACCATAGCTTTCAAGCAACTCGTACTTTTTTTTGTTTTCCTTATACAGTTCCACATAGTCGGCAGCACGTTCATAATCCGTCAGATATTTTTTAAGTTTATTATAACAACCAATGTCGATATTGGCAATATTGTTCTCTTCCTGACGGTCTAAATCCGTGTCAAACAGCATGTCCTGATGCTCAAACCCTTTGTAGCTTATCAATTTTTTGCCATTTGAGTGTACCATGTAACCGCAAATTTCCTCCCCTTGTATGGTATCATAAAACTCGGAAAAAACGCGGCGTTTGGCCTCCCGCTCTCCCCTTAGCAACCCGCACATGGACGTTCCGTCCACAAAGGGCAAGGGTGTCGTTTTGTTCAACTCGCACAAGGTCGGAGCCACGTCCGCGATACTCACGCTCTCCTTAATTCTTCGCCCTTGTTCTCCAATGATTTCAATCATAAGTGGAATTTGCGCCGATTTTTCAAAAAATGTCTGTTTCCCATACAAGCCTTTATAGCCAAGTTGGTCACCGTGATCCGACATATAAATGAAAATTCCTTTCCGGCCATGCCGTTTCAGGTATTGTCCAAATTTCTCCCGAACCCTTCCCACCTGGCCGTCCATGGTCTCCACCATCGCATAATACGCGCTTCGCAAATCGATAACGTCCTCGTCCGACGCATACTGCACCTTTGACAAAACGGGAGAAAGCTGACTGTCACACTCGCTTCTTCGATAACCTTTCTTTATTAACGCACGATACTTTTCCACCAGGTTTTTCTCCGCATAATAGGGAAAATGGGGCGCGTACGTGCCTACCACCATCAGTTGCGGTTTCTCGTAATCCCCTTCCAGATACTTTTCCGCCAGTTCCACTACTTCCTTGTCATATTGAGACACCGGGGACTCTCCTTCTCCAATTACCTCAAGACAATATTTTTGATAAAAACTTCTCCCGAAATCTCCCATGTCGTCACGTTTTTCCGTGGAATATCCCCAAAAACTGTTTGTCAAATCCCGGCCGAGCCGCTTCGTAAATCCATGGTAAAAATCCATTCCGACAAAATGCATCCTTCCAATCAAGACACTTTCATATCCCGCCATCGCGTGCATGTGGGCGAAAGTAAGTTCACTGGATTTAAAATCTCCGGCATTGTTAAATACCCCCAATTTCGACGGCATGCGTCCCGTCATAAGGGATGCCCTGGCAGGAACACACAGCGGGCATGTCGTATATGCGTGCTCAAAAACAAACGCGCGGGAGGCAATTTCATCCAGATTGGGAGTCCGTACGATCTCATCCCCCATAAATCCGGCCACGTCCGCCGTATGCTGGTCACTGATATAAAGCAGTACGTCGTAATTATTTGTCGCGTTCACCGTCATCCTCCTATTTCCCGTCTTCCTTTTCTTTTCACTCTTATCCCTTTCAAGCACCCGTACAAGAGCACTGCCACCGTGATCAAAAGAATCACCAGTGTAATCGGCCGCGTGACGAATTGTACCCAGTCGCCGCCCGTCATGGTCAGTCCCTTGCGTAAGTTGGAATCCATCGTCTGTCCCAGCACGAACCCGATTACGATCGGCACCAGCGGGACATCCAGCAACGTCAAAAGATAACCTATGATTCCCGCAAAAATAAATACCATCAGGTCAAACCCGCTATTATTAATCGATATCGCTCCCGCCGAGCAAATCACGACCAAAATCGGCACCATGATGTCATTTGGAATTTTGGTAATCTTCGCCATCCAGCCGGATAATAATTTCCCCTCGACGAACATCACGATATTGGCAACGATGATGCCAAGCATAATCGTGTAAATCACGACGCCATAATTTTTAAACAGCATCGGCCCGACTGCCAGCCCCTGCATGGTAAACGCCCCGATTAAAACCGCCGCCGAAGGACTTCCCGGCAAGCCGAGCGTCAAGAGCGGAATCAGAGATGCCGCCGTCACGCCATTGTTGGAGCTTTCCACCGCGGCAATTCCTTCCAGAGAACCATTTCCGTATTCCTCCGGATGTTTTGACGACTTTTTCGCCGTGTCATAACTGATAAACGACGCGACTCCCGTGCCTATGCCCGGAATGATGCCGATGATGATGCCAATCAAAGAGGAGCGCAGCAGCACCCATTTGTATCGGAAAAACTCACCGAGCGTCAAGGTGTCCGACTTGTCCAGCACGACTTCCTCCTCTTTCACTTCCCCCGCCGTCTTTGCCTGGTTCTTTTTGCCGACCAGTTCCCCTACCTTTTCCACGATGTTCGGTAAGGCAAACAACCCAGTCAAGAGCGCGACCAGCGTAAGGCCGTTATACAAGCTTATGCTTCCAAAGGTAAACCGGAACATCCCCGTCACCGTGTCCATTCCCACCAAGGATAAGACCACGCCCACACATCCCGCAAAAACCCCTTTTATCAAACTCTTTCCTGACACGGAGGCAATGATTGACAAGCCAAACACCGCAATCGCAAAATACTCCGGCGCACCAAACTCCAACGTATACTTTGCCAATGTCGGAGCCAGAAATAAAAGCGACAGCGCGCTCAAGAGGCCGCCGAACGTGGAGGCCGCAAGTGCCATGAGAAGTGCTTTCCTGGCATGTCCCCGCTTTGCCAGCGGATAACCCTCCATCATCGTGCAAACGGCCGAATTCGTCCCCGGCGTTCCCAGCAATATCGCGCTGACGCTGCCGCCAAACTCGCCGCCGCAAAAGATGGCACTTAAGAAAATAACCGCATTCGTGATATCCATGGAGCGGGTAAACGGCAAGAACAGCAAAATTCCCAACGTTCCCGTCAAGCCCGGTATCGCGCCAAATATAATGCCGACCAACATCCCCAACACGATCATGAGGATCGTGCCAGGAGAACATAAATGAAGCAATGCTTCTCCAATCAATTCAAACATAGCAATCTCCATTCCCCAACCACTGTTTTCCGTTACAATTCCATCCACCGCGAATCGTAACCCGCCCTTGCTTTTGGCCTATATTCCCAGAAAGCCGCCAAACTGGACCTTCAATCCAAATTTGAACAGCACGCACACGGCCGCCACGATGCCAAAGACGATGCCATATTTTTTCCAGTCGCGGCAACCGACATAGGTCAATGCCGTTCCCGAAAACAAAAGGCTCGCGAGTAAAAAACTGACATTTTTCGCCAGTATTCCATATATGACCACCAGCAACAAAAATCCCACGTTTTTTTGCTCCGCCGAAATCTCGATTTCTTTCACGTCGCTCTCTTTTGCCACCAGGCCTTTTATGATTCCCGCCGCTCCGCAAAGCATCATCATGACCGCCATCAGCCGTGGGATAAAACGTCCGCTCACGTACTCCGAAACCATCGTGGACACTCCTATCTGGGACGGTATCAAAATCCATACCACCGCCCCACATACGAGCGCGACAATTCCAAATACCAGATTTGTCTTTATCTTCATCTTTCACTCTTCCTCTTACTGAAGCATTTCTACTACTTTCTTCATTGTTTCATATTCTTTCTGCAGGTATTGCTTCATTTCTTCCGTCGTCATCTCCGGTGTTTCAATCAATCCAACCTCAACCAGATCCGCCTGGCAATCCGGATCTTTCAGCACCTCCAAAAGGGCGTCGCGAAGCACCTTTGCATGCGCCTCGTCCACGGAAGAAAGGCAATAGATCGCCATCAGGCTTTCATACACGTTGTCATCGTTTGCCCCGGCTTCCTTTATCGACGGCACGGTATATCCCTCATACCCGGTATACTCCTCGTCAGTAAAATTCAAAACCGGCGTGACATCTCCGCTCTCCACGTATCCTCTCGCCGTCTCCAGGCCTGCCATGGTAACAATATTATGCCCGCCCATGCAGTTTGTAATTCCTTCTACCGCTCCGTCATGCGCCAATGTATTGGCCGTCATTCCCAATGTATGGTAAAGGTACGCCTGCGTAAGGTGCGTGATGTTTCCGACACCGCCGGAACCATAAATGACTTCGTTCGATTTCGCATACTCCACTAAACCGTCAAAGTCTTCAATCCCTGACCTTTCAGGACATGTAAACAAGCCAAACTGCTCGACGTCCACCGCGGCCAGCGGGGTGAAATCATCCAGAGAATACGCTGCCTCCGTAAATGCGGGTGTCGCCGTAAAAACGGACGAGGCGGCGAACGCCAAATCATATTCCGACGTCGGCGATGTCTGCATCTGGGTCATACAAGTGGCGCCGCCGCTTCCCGTCACGTTAAGCACCGTCACATTCACGCCAAGTTCCTTTGAGAGATACTCCGCTATCACGCGCGCCCGAACGTCAAGCGCGCCGCCCGCCTTCACATGTACGTACATCGTAATGTCCTTGTCAATCTTCACTTTCTGCTCTTCTTGTTTTTCCTGTTCTTCCTTCTGTTGTCCGTCCGCGCCCTTTTTTCCATCCTCACCGTTCTGTCCCTGCTTTGCGCACGCGCAAAAGCTAAATGCCAATACCGCCGCCAACAAAACCGCCATCCATCGTTTCCTCTTTTTCATTTCTTTTGAACCTCCTTCATCTTTTTTGCATCTTATCTCCTTTGTGTTATCGGTAACACTTATTTTGATTTATTTAGTGTTAACGTTAACGCCCTTAATAAAAAAATAGCATATATTCCGTGCCATGTCAATACTTATTTGAAAAATAGTATCATTCTCAATCTCCCGTCTTCCATCTCGGCCTTTATCGTCCCTCCCATCCGCTCGGTCAAAAGTTTTGCGATAGAAAGCCCCAGCCCTACCGAATTTTTCCCGTTCTCCACGGTATAAAAACGATCAAACAACTTCCCGACCTCGGTTTGGGTCAGTCCCTTGGCCGTATTGCTGAAAACAATCGTTCCATCCTCTTCTAATTCCACCGTCAAATCACGCTCCGAATATTTTAGCACGTTGGACAATATATTTCCGAAAACGCGAGTTAACGCCGAGGAATCCAGCTTCCTATGAACAGGTTTGGTACACATCCTGATGTCGGGCACGATATTTTTTGACATGAACGCGCCATAATAAGCAAGCAAAGACTCCTCCAACACCCGGTTCAATACCACGTCCTCCTCCTTGATTTCCTGCACGGAAGACGCGATGGAATAACGAAACAACTCTTCCGTAAGCCGTTTCATCACCTGAGTCCGGTTGGCAATTTGCTGAAGATATCGACTTACCGCCTCCGACTTTTCCTCACACGCAAGCAACTCCAAATAACCGCAGATTGCGGTCAATGGAGTGCGCAAATCATGTGAAATATTGGAGACGGCCTCTTTCAATTCCCGGTCTCCGTTTAAATACTGAAGCCGCTGGCGGCGAAGCAGGCGAAGCTGCGTATTGATTTGTGCCGCCAGACACCTTACATGGCGGTCACCATAAGACAGATAGATTATATTGTTCGTATCGGTGGAGAGGAGTTCCTTAAGCTGCCCGCCAATCTCCTCCATGCTCCGGCGCATGAGATGCATCTTTATGACAAGCAATAAAATCACGGCGCATGAAACGACAAGCAAAATCCACGGAAACATTCTTCCACCCCTCCTTACTTAATATCTTCGTTTCTAAACACGCATATTCCGCCCAATATGGATGCCGCCGTGATGCCAAGCGAGCACAATGCCAGCCGAATCGGATGAAGCACCGCACAAGACACCAACTGGACTCCCTGACCGGTAGGCAGGAAATCATATAGGAACTGATAAAACTCCCGCTTCATCCCTGATAAATACCTGGGATTTGGCTGCGGCTCAGAAAGTTCTACGCCGTTTACCGTCATGCTATATTCCTGAATATACTCCGGCGCATCCAGCATGCCATTGATGACCGCCGCCACGATAATCAGCCCGAAAAACACGAGCAGGCAGGCGACTGCCGCGCTCGACCGGCTTGGTATGAGCATGGATATCAAAACATACACCGCGTCAAACGCCGCGATGGTCAGCATCCCGATTCCGATAAAAACGAGCAGTTGGGACACTCCCATCGCCGGTTTCCCTAAAAGTGCGATTCCCAATGTAAATTGTACGGCAAAATATAATGCCATCATAACCACGGAAGCGCAGACGCTAATCACATATGTGCAAAGGTACATCTGCTCCCTCCGATGTCCGACCACGAGTTTGTTTCGTATCGTCCCGTCCTGATAGTCCGTACCAATAAACATGCTGCAAAATATCGCCCCACAGCCGCCAATCACCAACACGTACGCAAACAGCGTGTTATCAAGATACGAAACCGTGCCCATTTGCCTGCTGTCAATGTACTGCATGACGATTTCAAACACGCCAAAGCCCGTCACGAACGCCGACAACGCCCACAGCAATTTATTTTTAAATAGACGGGAAAATTCCGCCGATAAAAGATTAATCATGTCTGCCACCTCCCATCAGATTGATGTAATAGCTCTCCAGACTTTCATCATGCTCGTGAAGAGGAATGACCTCGCAGCCTTCCGCCCCCAGTGCGGAAATCAATTGGGAAATATTGGTCTCCCCGTAAATGTCCGCCTCCGAGTCGGACAAAATCTGATACTCCTGCTCCATCCGGTCAAGGACGCGGCACAGTACCCCCGTGTCACTTACCGTCAGGCGCACACATTTCCGACAGGCGGCATTCAATTCCTCCGCACTGATTTCCTTCACGATGGTTCCACCGTCAATAAATCCATAATGCGTGGCAAGGCGGGACAATTCGTCTAAAATATGGCTGGAAATCAACACCGTAATCCCATGTTCGCGGTTGAGCCGCAAAATCAATTCCCGTATCTCCACGATGCCTTGCGGGTCAAGTCCGTTGACCGGCTCGTCCAGCACCAAAAAATCGGGATTTCCGCAGAGTGCCACGGCAATGCCTAATCGTTGGCGCATGCCAAGCGAAAAATTCCTCGCCTTTTTCCTGCCCGTGTTTGAAAGACCCACAAGCTGCAAAAGCTCCCCGATATTCTCCAGTGAAGGAAGACCGAGAACGTGGTACTGCATTCGCAGATTTTCCTCGGCGGTCATTTCCGCATAGATGGACGGCGTTTCCACTACCGCTCCCATCCTGCGGCGCACCTTGTAAATATCCGCGCTCTCATTTTTCGTGCCAAACAACAAATACTCGCCGCCATCCGGCTTTTGCAGCCCGCAGATGACGCGTAAAAGCGTCGTCTTCCCGGCACCATTCCTGCCGACAAAGCCATAAATCGCCCCTCTGGGCACACGCATGGAAAGGCCGTTTAATGCCTTGAAATGTCCATACTGCTTGCATAATGATTTCGCTTCCAAACAATATTCCATTTAAAAATCCCCTTTCTGTTTGACTTGTAAACGTTTCTCAGGAACCGTTAGCGGTTCCCCTCTACAAGCCATAGCATACCCCCGACCCGTCAAGAAAACGGTAAAGAAAAGAGTAAAGAAATCGTAAAGATATTGTTACGCACGCAATCGAAATCCGATTCCCCAGACCGCCTCGATATACTCGCGTCCTTTTTCGTCGTTTTGACGTGCCTTGCCCCCGCCGTCTCCGGATTCGCGATTCGCCGTTCTGGACTCCCCCGCCTCCCGCAGCTTCTTACGCAGATTGAAAATATGTTGTTTCAAAGAACTTTCCGTGCAGTCCGGCGTATCCAGACTAATACGGTCGAGGATCACCGATTTGGCAATCGCTTGATTGGGATTTTGCATCAATAGTTTAAGAATCGCATATTCTGTCCGTGTCAGCATGACTTTTTGCCCGCCAACCGCCGCCTCGTGGGAATACAAATCCAACTCCAGTTCACCGTAAATCAACTTTTCCGACACCCCGTTTGTCGTCCCGCCTTCAAATGCCGCTTCTTTATTTCGCAATTGCACCTTGACCCTGGCCAGCAATTCTTTCAATTCAAACGGCTTCGTCACATAATCCGCCGCCCCGCCAAGCAACAAGTCCACCTTCTCGTCAATCCCCGCCTTGGCACTCACGACGATGACCGGAATCCCTTTTATTTTTGGCAAAACCTCCTCGCCAGAAAGCCCGGGCAACATCAAATCAAGCAAAATCAAGTCCGGCGTTTCCTTCTCCAAAAGATACAAGGCCTCCGTCCCCGAATAGGCCCGCACGACCCGGTATCCCTCACGCCCCAAGGCCGTTTCCAATATTTCACCGATATGAATATCATCCTCAATCACCGCTATCGTATACATTATACTTCTCCTCGTATCAGACTATATAGCAGACACATTAATTTATACATTTGCTATATATAAATAGCAAATCCTATATGGGAAATAAGGCAAAGCCGGAAACCACTCTCAGATTTCCGGCTCATCTATTCTTTCCATGTGCTTTTTATCCACTTCCCATCTGAAATCTCATAGCTTTCATTAATAATGGCACATTCAGTTCTCTTCTGCTTGTTCTAATACAATTGCCTCCAATGCCGAATCAATATAAAATCCATTCCGCTTTATTTCTGATAACAATGGAGATATCTTTTCCACAATTCCTTGTTTTTTTGCTTTTAAAAGAACTCCCAGCGTCCCCGTAACCGTAAGGCCTAGATATTTTGCCGTTTTCTTCGCCGCATTATCATCTATGATAACCAAGTCGGCATTACTCTCTTGTGCAAGAATCATAACTTCCACTTCACCGTCATGCAGCTTCGCCTTATACATCTTCTTTTCCGCACAGTCCCGAATCGTCTCTACATGAATCCATTTTGCGCCCGCTTTAAGTTGCATACAAGCCGAATCCTCTTTTACTATAACTTCTTGATATACAGCCCTCGGAATATATACTTCATGATACATTTCTCGCAAAACATTCAATTTTCCAATTCCACAAAGCACAATGAGTGGTGTCGAATTCACAATCACTCTACGCATTATTTAATTCCTCCAAAAATTCCGTCTTGTCATCATAATGGAAAATGGAAATATGGTTTTTCCCAAGATATTTCATAAAATCTTCCTCAGTCATCCCTGCAATCTGCGCACAATATCCTATTGATACCCCGCTCTGCGTATAATATCCTAAAGCCACCGCACACTTTACAAACTGTTTTGCTTCCTCCACGTTCATTTTGGTATCGAACAAAACTTCATTTGGTATATTAATCGCTATTTGACACATAACGCCCTCCTTACTATTATTTTTTATCTTTGTATTATCCATACTACCACATAATCGAGATATTTTCAATCGCGTCGACTGTCTCAAAAAATACCTCACTCCCTTTTCAGGTTGTGGGAAGCAGCCTTTTGTGAAAATTATCCAATGTATCTTCCCCTTGTTTTTACAAGATTTTCCTTTTCAATGCCGCATGTATTATGCTTCTAAATCACCAAATTCTATACAAGATTTACAAAAATTTGCAATCGCGTTTTTCCCTCTTGCGTGCCTCCAAACCTTTGTGCTATGATACTTTTCGTATCAGATACATCCGGAGAATATTTGCGATTCAAAAACACCACCGGAGGCATATCAGACTCGCAAACGCTTCGCTTTTTGCTCATATCGCCGCTTGGAAAGAAGCGGCTCAGTTCTCATTTTCGGTGCTTCCACTCGAAGCCTTACCCGATAATGAAAATGCAGTGGCAACATGACTGTGCACAGTATGAAAACAACAAAAAGAAAAAACTTTACTTAACAAGGAGGCTTCGTGTATGATAGACGGACTAAGAAAATATTTTCCGATGATTCGGACGTAAAAAGAAATACTGACAGAAATTCAAGGGAAGAATGCGTTAAATACGATATTTCAAAAGTGGACACCAAAACAACAGAGGGATTTTTTGAACATGGCGACGGGAATGCGGGGCGTAAAGGTCTTATACGATTCCTACTTCATCGCTATGAGCACTTAGCGTCTGTTTTTTAGACGCTTACGTGCGATGCATGCAAATTAGTTGACGAGGTTTTTTCGAGTTTACTAATTTGCAAGGAGATTTTTAACCCGGAACTTAAGCCGGAACGGTTGGAGGCCTTTTTATCGCTTCTCTTGAAGCAGAAGATAAAAATCAAGGCCATCCTGCCTGGTGATAACAGTCGCATTGCCGATGAAAGGTTACAGTTCAGCCGAGGCTGAACCGTAACAGCATATGGCCATTAAAATCGCTTTGCGATGGGCCATATGCTTTCTCCTCATCACGTTTTCATACGGTCTGCGCAGTAAATGCGCAGACCTGGTTGAACTGTAACGATAAAAATCTCTCTGCTCATCATGGACATCCTGGTGGAATTGTAGGACAGAAGCCTGGCCAATGTCGAGGCACAGAAAATCGGGTACAAGTTTCCCGGCCAGCGCTGCGCTTGTTACTCCGCCGACCTGCTCCTACGGCAATATAAACGTGTCCGGGAACAAAGGCGGGAGGCCTTTAGCTACCGGGACATCAAAAAAGTGTATACGATTGTCTTGCTTGAAACAAGCACGGAAGAATTTCACGTACTTCCCCGCGACTATGTCCACCATGTCAGGCCAAAAGCGGACACGGGTCTGGATATTGATTTTTTGCAAGAATACATCTTAATCCCACTGGACATTTTCCGTCAGAACCTATACAATAAGGGTATCGAAAACCAGTTGGACGCGTGGCTTACGTTCCTGAGCGTGGATGACGTGGAGTGGATTGAGAGACTTATTCAACAATATCCCGAGTTCATCCCCTTGTACAAGGACGTATATACGCTTTGTATGAACATGGAGAATATTATGGGAATTTTTTCAGAGGAATTAAAAATATTGGACAGAAACACGACGTTGCTTATGATTGACGAAATGCAGGAGAAGATTGACGCGCAGGAAAACATAATACATCAAAAAGATGAGACGATATTGCAAGACAAAGAGGCATTACGTCAGAAGGACGAAGCACTCTGCCAAAAGGACGAGACATTAAACAAGATCCTAAAACAAAACGAGGAGACATTACGCCAGAAGGACGAGACTCTCTGTCAAAAAGAGAAGGAGATTCTTCGGCTTCGAAGACTTCTTGACATGAAGAACGAGAAAAGCTAAAGTAAAGGTGCTGTCGGGAAATGACGAATCATGGACGATATATAACGCAACCGTTCACGCGTTACATCTATATATTGTTCAGAAATACCATTTCCCGACAGCCCCCATCATCACCTATACAGCCAGCATCTTACTAATTTATCCATATTTCCGGCTGGGATTGTCAACCAACTCACGATAATTGTGACTTAGCTGATGATTTCTGCTCCGCCAGAACATCTGCGGCACGAGGATGGAAATCGCACCGAAAAGCAAAAACATTCCAATCCACGCTCCTATCGGATAGCAAAACATAAAATAATATAACTTACTCTCCATATAATCTTTCAGCAAGAACAGCATCCTATTTCCCACCGTAAGAATTAAAATGGTACTTGCGCCAAAATAAATCAGGCTTTCCCAAACCAACATTCTTCGTATTTGTTTCTTTGTCACCCCTATATTTCCCAGCAATTCAAATTCACGCCGCCTCGACGTGGCATTTCCCATCGACATGCTTGTATAATTCACGATTGCGGCAAACACCAGAAACAAGCTGACAACAAACATCAGAATGCGGCTACCAATAATGTAGCCTTCATTTTCTGCAATCGCGTCCGAATTACAAGTAATGAAAAACAATTCCACCCCATAAGGTTGACCCGTCTCCAAAAACGCGACATTGGCCTGATTCACCCAGTTTTTCAACGTCTCCTTGGCCGTCGGTTCCTGCTCCTTTTCCACGTCAAAGCGGACTGCAAAATTCTGTATGGTCATATGTTCCGCCAGCACGTCGAACGTGTCCTCGCTCACCGCCAGACAAATCGTCGCGTCGTCCGGCCACGCCAACCCCACATGGGGAAATGCCTCGTCCTCCACATTCAGATATCCACAATTGACCAATGTTGCTTTCTCCGCCGGGTCTACCTGCACGCCCACGATTAAATCGCTGACATCGATTTCGGTTCCGATTTTTTTCTCAGCCTCTGCCTCCATGCCGTTAAGCAAGTTTTTATGCAAGATAAATGTGCCGTTCCCCGTTTGAATAACTTCCTTCAAATCCCCTTTTTCCGCATATTCCAACAGTTGCCCCATATTCTCCTCGTCAAACACTTGTATGATAATCCATGCGTCCTTATAACCATTCAAAACCTCCATATTGGTCAGACCTTCCTCGTTCAATACGGGGATGTATCCCTTGATTTTTTCGACCTCGCCCGTCACCTTTACCCGCGCGAGCAGTTCCTCCACGTCCCGGTCAGAAAAAAACACCCTCCCCTTTGCGTCCTCGTCAGGAAAAAGGCCGCTTCCCTCCATCCCCCATGGCATCGTAAGCACACGCACCGCCGCGCTCTGCGTGATTCCAATCGTGAAATCCGGATTGGCCTCCAGTTCATTCATCTTGTCAATCCCATCCGAAATCACGCTGGCACAAAGAACGATTTCCCACCCCAGGGCAAGCGAACACACAATGCTGATGAATTTTTTCTTTGAACGCAACGCGTTCATCCATGCCAGTTCCGACAACACGTTCCTTTTTCTCTTTTTCTCAATCAGCCTATGCAGGTTGATCTTTTTCGCCGCCTTACTCTCGGTAAAATCGACCGCCTCTCGGAAAGAAAGCTTTCGCATCTTTTGCATCGCCGCCCCCGAGGCCACGGCCATCGCAAGCCCCGTCAAAGCCACGGAGACAAGCAACCACCTGAAATCAAAGGCGGAAACCATCTGTTGCCCGCTTACATGCGCCCATCCGAACAACCCATCCCCGACCTGTACCGTCCCATCCGATTCCATAAGCCCGCCAAGGTACAATTTGCCAAGGATTCGTGGAAACACGCCGCACACGACAATACTTCCTACCGCCGTGCCGAAGCCCGTTCCCACCAGCCAGATGTCCCATGCCAGCCTCTTGTAAATCTGTCCCACTTCCTCGTCCGTCACGCCAAGTGCCTTCCACAGTCCGAACTCCCGGACGTCCGACTCCAACGAGACCAATTTCAAATTATAAAGTATAAAAAACAAAAACAGAAAGAGAAACACGCAAAAAACGACCGCCATGCCGTAACTCCCCAGGGAAGAGCGCATCGCCCGATATGCGGCCGAATCATTGGCAATGAGGTACTGACCGTCATTCAAACGAATCTTAGAAGTAAGCTGTTTGCCGACCTGCAATCCGTTCAAATAAACCTGGTCCGTCTCCAACAAAATTCTGCAGGGATAGAGAGTCATTCCCGCCCTGCTCAAACGTTCTTTTGCAAGGAACGCTTTCGAAAGCCCGCCCACGCCGTTATCTGATTCCTTAAAATAACCCGACAGCACGAATTCCTGTTTCCCTTCCAGTTTCCCGATTGTAAAATCGTTCCAATAAAATTCCAGCCAAATTGTCATCCCAACCTTTGGCTCGTTAATGTCGAGCTGTTCCAGCGCCTTGGTAGACAACATGATTTCATCACATTTTTGCGGATAGGCTCCTTCCATATGAAGTAGCGCAGGCAAAACCATCGTCTGAAACGTCTCCTCCTCATAAATGACGCACTCGCAAAACGGGTTTCCCTCCTGAAAGAGTTTTCCCGCCCGCTTCTCATACCCGACACGGCTTGCAAAAGAAAGGTTCTCAATCTCGTCGCTTATGTCTTCCGTCCCGTTTTCCACATAGGCATCCGCCGTCATTCCCGCGTCATAAATATAACTCTTCACGTCCGCGTTTAATTTTCCCTGAACCAGGCTGAACACACAGAACGAACTGAGGGTGACCATCGCCACCGTACACAATAAAATCAGATTGAAAGCCTTGTTTTTCCGCCAATACGCCCTCACCAGCAAACGCGTCGCCGAAAGGTGTTTTCCCGTCCCCTTCATGACAACGTCCCTCCTATCGCGGAAAGTTTCCCCGACTCCTTCATGACAATACTCTCCCCGTTATCGTTTAGGGAAAACTCCTTCCCATCGGAAACGCTCATTTTCCCGTCCTTCATAAGGAAAACTCGGTCAGCAACCTGCGCAATACGCTCGTCGTGTGTCACGAGCAGGATGGTCTGGCCGTAACGCTCACCCAAGGTCTTCATCAGTCGAATGACATCCTCGCCATTCTTCGAATCCAAGTTTCCCGTCGGTTCATCGGCCAGAATGACCGAGGGGCGCGTATATAATGCCCTTGCGATTGCCACCCGCTGTTGCTCGCCGCCCGATAGGATGCCCGGCATTAAAAACAGCTTTTCCCTGATACCCAGTTCGTCCACGATTTCCAAGACTTCCTCTTCCTTGATGTCACGGTTCACCAGCCTGGACGGCAGAATGATATTGTCGAAAACGCTCAATTCGGGAATCAGGTTGAACTTCTGAAAAACAATTCCGACGTGCTCCCGCCGAAACCGCGTACGCTCTTCCTCCAACAAGATCTGTAACTCCACCCCATCGACATTGATGTATCCCCTATCCGCCTTCTCCAGGCCGCTGATAACATTTAACAACGTCGTCTTTCCGCTGCCCGACGCGCCGAGAATGACAATAAACTCTCCACGCTCCACCTCAAACGAAACCTCGTCCAAGGCCGCCAGCGTGTTGTCCCCGTTTGCATATAACTTCCTCAAACCATGTGCCTTTATCATCGGTAACCTCCCAAAAAAATCAAGAACTATTCCACCGTTTTATTCAAGAACGCCACCGGCGTTCTTGCGGCGGTGCACAAGTCAGCTATGCTGACAAAATACGTCTTTGTGCGCCTGCCATCTAATATATTGTACCAAGATGACAAAGACATTTCAATCGACTTTTTTCGACCTTTTCGCCTCGTTCAATGTTCGCTAGATTCACGTGCATCCTCCGAACCAGTCAACGCAGTGATTGGCTCGGGATATGAATTGTAACCATTTAATAATAATAAATTTTCTTGCTTCCCCGGATGCTTTCATTGATCGATTTCTCAATCCATGCGATTGCCCCTTCCGTATCCCGGTCGCGAATGTACGTCCACAACGTGTAATTATTGTCATAAAGCGCGGAAATGCCATACAGCGTGCAAAACCGTTCCCAGAGGGTGAACACGGGCGTGTGGAAGGACTGGAAAATCAGCGGAATCAACGCGTTTTTGGAAAACAAGGCAAAATCATGCTGAAAATCAAATGCCGCATCCGAGGCCTCGCCGATATCGCCCGCCTTGCGAATGCGCTCCACGTCCTGATGCAGCACCTCGACCTCCTCGTCGGTTATGCCCGGAATGCACAACCTGGCCGCCAGGGTGTCAAGCGCGATTCGAACCTCCAAAATCGATTTTACCTCGTCATTGCGCAAACGTCCGCCGTTAAATTTCATAATGGAAATCAACGTGTCGAGCGTCCCGTTCTTGCGATAATCCTCCACATAGGTGCCGCTCCTCGGCTTCACGACGAGAAATCCCTTCTTTTCCAAATCCGAAAGACCGTTGTTCACCACGGAACGGCTGACCTGCATTGACTCCGCCAACTGCCGCTCCGTCGGCAATTTCTCCCCGATTTTTAATTTCCCTGACAAAATCAAATCCTCTAGTTGTTGGACAAATAATTCCCGCAAAGTCGGCGAACTGATTTTCTTAAACTCCATAAATGTCCCTCCTTTCTTACTCATTTATAGAATAATACCTCTCTTCACATTTTTCAATAGGAACTGGTTGTACCAGATACCAAAATGCTTTTTTCTAGTGCATATTTCTAATAATCGGTGGCATTTTTTATGGAATTTTTACAAAAATTTTATAGAATATTGACGCTTTATACCGACAATGTTAAAATAATATCAGCAATATCACCAAAATCATGCCAAACGTGCCAATCCCCGGAAGAGGGCTGTTTTCTTTTTCGGATTTGGCATTTGGTACAACCAGGCAAAAAGGAAAAGGAGTGAGGCTTATGAGTGAAACCAAAACGAATGAAGCCCCAAGAGAGTCCATCTTGAAGCTCGGCCAGATGATTACCGACCGTATCGGGCACAAGGTGACGGTGGACGACCCGGAATACTGGGGACTGGCCTGCGTCGTGACGGACGAGATGGCCGAAGTCGCGCTGAAAATGAAGGTGCGCAAACCTTTGACGTTCGAGCAATTGATGAAGGCGACCGGAAAGAGCCGGGAGGCGCTCGAACCCATCGTAAACGAAATGTGCATCGTGGGATTGTTGGAGTACAACTGGGAAAACCCAGAGCACGTCAAGCAATACGTGCTTCCGATGTTCGTGCCGGGCAGCGCCGAATTTACCAACATGAACAAGAAACAATTGGAGGAACACCCGGAACTGGGACGCTTCTTTGAGCGGATGTCCAGACTCCCGCTTGAGAAAGTAACGCCGATGGTGCCGCCGGGAGGAGCCGGCATCGGCATGCACGTCATCCCGGTGGAAAAGGCCATCGAATCGGAAAACCAGTCCGTCGATGTCGAACACATTTCCCACTGGTTAAAGAAATACGACGGAAAATACGCGGCAAGTCCATGTTCCTGCCGCTATTCCCGCCAGACCTTCGACGAGGGCTGCGCGGACGACCCGGAGGATTGGTGCATCGCGGTCGGCGACATGGCGGACTACGTCGTGGAGACCCAAAAAGGCGGACGCTACATTACATACGACGAGGTTTTGCAGATTTTGAAGCGCGCCGAGGACAATGGTTTCGTGCACCAGATTACGAACATTGACGGCAAGGACAAAATTTTCGCCATCTGCAACTGTAACGTCAATGTCTGTTACGCGTTGCGCACGTCCCAGCTTTTCAATACGCCGAACATGTCACGCTCGGCATACGTGGCCAGGACCACGGCGGAAAATTGTGTCGCCTGCGGCCGTTGCGTGGAATATTGTCCGGCAGGAGCCGTAAAACTCGGCCAGAAGCTCTGCACCAAGGACGGCCCGGTGGTCTATCCGAAGCAGGAATTACCGGATGCGGCCAAATGGGGGCCGGACAAATGGACGGAGGATTACCGCGACAAGAACCGTATCAATTGCTATGATACCGGAACCGCGCCTTGCAAGACGGCTTGCCCGGCGCATATCGCCGTGCAAGGATATCTCAAGATGGCGGCACAAGGAAGATATACCGAAGCCCTGGCATTAATCAAAAAGGAAAATCCGTTCCCGGCGGTCTGCGGAAATGTTTGTAACAGACGCTGCGAGGACGCTTGTACCAGGGGCACGATTGACCAGGCGATTGCCATTGACGAAGTGAAGAAATTTATCGCGCGCAAGGATCTGGAGGCTGAAACGAGATACGTGCCGCCGATTATTCCTCCATCGACAAGCGATGAAGGTTTCTCGGAACAGATTGCCATCATCGGCGGCGGCCCGGCCGGTTTAAGCTGCGCGTTCTATCTGGCCGAAAAAGGCTACAAGCCGACCGTCTTCGAGAAAAACGAAAAGCCCGGCGGCATGCTCGTTTACGGAATTCCATCCTTCAAGTTGGAAAAGGACGTGGTCGACGCGGAAATCGACATCATCCGCCAGATGGGCGTGGACATTCGCTGTGGCATTGAAGTCGGAAAAGACGTGACGTTAGACGACTTACGGGCGGAGGGCTACCAGGCATTTTATATTGCCATCGGCTGCCAGGGCGGAAGAAAAGCCGGTATCGAAGGCGAGGACGCAGAGGGCGTGATGACTGCCGTCGATTTCCTTCGAACGGTCGGCGCGGACGAGTCCTACCAGGTTCCCGGCAGGAGCGTCGTACTCGGCGGCGGCAACGTGGCCATTGACGTCGCGCGCACGAACAGCCGCTGCGGTTCTTCGGAAGTGTCCATGTTCTGCCTGGAAAGCCGCGACATCATGCCCGCCTCCAACGAAGAGATTGCCGAGGCCGAAGAAGAGGGCATCGTCATCAACTGTGGCTGGGGACCGAAAGAAATCCTGACGGAAGACAGCAAGGTGACGGGTATCATTTTGAAGAAATGTGTCTCCGTATTTGACGACAACCATCGTTTTGACCCGAAATACAACGAGGACGAGACGATTACCGTACCGTGCGAGCATGTGTTCCTAAGCATCGGCCAGAGCATCGTCTGGGGCGACCTGCTAGAGGGCTCCAAGGTAGAATTCGGACGCGGCGGGGCGGCCGTGGCAGACCCGGTTACCTATCAGACGAACGAACCGGACGTGTTTGTCGGCGGCGACGTTTACACCGGGCCGAAATTCGCGATTGATGCCATCGCGGCCGGAAAAGAGGCGGCCGTCTCCATCCACCGCTTCGTACAGCCGCACAGCAGCCTGACGATCGGACGCAACCGCCGCCAGTTTGTCGAACTGGACAAGGAAAATATCAAGGTGGAGGATTACGACCACTCCGAGCGGCAAATCCCGCCGATGGACGAGAGCATCGACCATAAGAAGTCATTCCGTGACGCGCGCAAGCCATTTACGGAAGAACAAGTCAAGACCGAGACGGCGCGCTGCTTAGGATGCGGAGCCTCCGTCGTGGACGAGAACCGCTGTATCGGCTGCGGCGTGTGTACGACGAAATGTGAGTTCGACGCGATACATTTGTATCGGGAACATCCCGAGTGCAGCAACATGTACCGGTCGGAAGACAAATTCAAGGCCATACTGCCATACGCGATAAAACGCGGGCTGAAAATCAAGTTTGGAAAAAAAGACAAGGAAGTTACGCTGCACTAGGCTCGAGTAAACCTCGCCAAGTGCTCATAGTAAGGGAGGAATTTAACATGTTATTTCAAGTTTATGGGGACGGTGCCGGCTGGCAACTGTTCGGATGGGTACTGGTATTCGTAGGGTTGATTCTGGCAAATGAAATCGCCCGCCGCACGAAGCAAGGCGGTATTTTCTGCTTTTTGGTGCTTCCGGCAGTCTTGACGGTCTATTTCATCGCCATCTACATTTGTGCCGGCATGGGCATGGACTGGGCACTGAACAATCCGACCTATGTCCACATGGGAATCTGGTTCCACTATGCAAAACTGTACGCGGCGACCGCCGGATGTATCGGATTCATGATGCTCAAGTACAAATGGAGCATCGGCAAGACGGAATGGTTCAAGGTGTTCCCGTTCGTCATCGTGGCAATCAACATTTTGATTGCGGTTGCCAGTGATTTTGAGTCCGGCATCAGAGGGCTAATGGCACTGAAAGAGTTCGGTGACCGTTGGTGGCTGTCTTCTGAAAATGTATGGCTGTACGGCGGCTGGTGGAATTGGGTGAACGGTATCGCCGGAATCTTAAACATCCTCTGCATGACCGGCTGGTGGGGAATCTATTCTTCCAAGGACAAGAAGGATATGTTGTGGCCGGACATGACCTGGTGCTTCATCATTGCCTATGACTTGTGGAACTTCGAGTACACGTACAACAACCTGCCGACTCACGCATGGTATTGCGGTCTGGCACTGTTGCTGGCTCCGACCTTTGCCAATATGCTGTGGAACAAGGGCGGCTGGATTCAAAACCGTGCCAACACGCTGGCTTTGTGGTGCATGTTCGCCCAGGTATTCCCGATGTTCCAGGATTACAGCCAGTTCACGACGATTCCGGTCCTTTACGCGGACGGCTTCATGGACGCGGCAGTGCGCCCGACGGCGGCAAACCCGACCATGCAGGGCGTGGTGGCCGTGCTCGCGTTGGCGGTGAACGTGGTATGCCTTGCATTTATCATCAAGCGTTCCATTGAACAAAAGAAAAATCCGTATAAGCAGGAAATCTTCACGGATCAGAAAGACTTCCAGATTGCATACGCAAGGGCGGAAAAATAAGTTCCGGCTGTGCAGTTGGAATAAATTTGAAAATGCTTTCGTCTTCGAGGCCACCGACTAAATCGGCGGCCTCTTTTGGTTATTACATTACAATTTGGCATCGCGCTGGCGCGAACTTAATTGTAACATTCCTGATGATAAAGTCGACAAAAAAGCATGAATTTCTCTTGTATTTCCCATTGCTTTCGGCTATACTAATATTACATATTAAATTAGCCGAAAGGAGTGATTAGCTTGACATCCTATATAAAACGTCACGCGGAATCCGCCGTGCAACAACTTTCCAAAATGTTTGGCGCAATTTTGGTCGCGGGTCCTAGGCAAGTCGGCAAGACAACGATGCTGCAGAAATTAACCGCGGGGATAAACTACGTCACGCTCGATGACCTGATACTCTTGGCCAGTGCCAAGGAGGAAGGCAACACCTTTTTCAAAGATAATCCACCGCCGGTTTTTGTGGATGAAATCCAAAAGGCATCGGAATTATTTTCCCAAATTAAAATGATTCTTGACCGGCAACATAAAAAGGGGCAATTTTTTATGTGTGGTTCACAGCAATTTCAAATGATGCAGGGAGTCAGCGAGTCCCTTTCTGGCCGCGTCGGACTGGTGACCTTGCTTGGTTTCTCCCTGCGCGAGCGATACGGCGTAACCGACAACACGCCGTTTCTTCCCACGGCCGAATATTTCGCGGAGCGCAAAAAGACGTTACCTGAAATTTCCTATGATGACGTTTGGCAAATGATTCACCGGGGTTCCATGCCGGAGCTCTGTGAAAATCCTGATTTTGACTGGCAGATGTTTTACGGCGCGTACGTCCGTACCTATATCGAACGAGACGTGCGTGATTTGTCCGAGGTGGGCGACATTCTCAAATTTACACGGTTCATGACGGCAGTCGCGGCTTCCACCGGCCAGCTTGTCAATATCGCATCCCTCGCACGCGACGTGGGCGTCAGCCAACCGACGGCAGAACGGTGGCTTTCCATCCTCGTCGCCTCCAACATCGTATACTTGTTAAGGCCCTACTCCAATAACGTTACGAAACGGGCAGTCAAGACCCCGAAACTATATTTTCTTGACACCGGCCTTGCGGCATATTTAACAAAATGGAACACCGTGGACGTACTAAAAAACGGCGCGATGGCAGGAGCCTTTTTTGAAACCTTCGTCATTTCGGAAATCCTTAAAAGCTATTATAACAAAGGCATCGTTGAGCCGCCCTTGTACTTTTATCGGGACAAGGACATGAACGAGATTGACTTGCTGATTGAAGACGGCGGGACTCTTTATCCGTTGGAAATGAAAAAACACGCCGATCCAAGGAAACGAGACATCGACACTTTCGATTTGCTGGACAAGATTCCCGGGATAAAGCGCGGGGCGGGCGGGGTCATCTGCCTATATGACCGCCTCGTCACACTTAAGGAAAACGACCGCGCCATCTCCATCAATTATCTGTAAATCTACCAGTACACTAGTATAGTCCACACTAATTCCCCTTATGTTTCACTTAATTAGTGAGGACTATACTATACCGTTCTGAATCCCTTTCGATATTTTCCGGGAGTAGTACCCTCGCGCTTTTTAAATAAAGAGGCGAAGTGGCTCTCATCCGCGATGCCTATCATTTCGCAAATCTCCCGGATGGTAAGATTGGTATTTTGAAGTAAATATTTGGCGTGCGCCATCCGCAGCCGAATGATATACTCATTTGGCGATACTCCGGTAAATTTGTGAAATTCCCTCGCAAAATGATATTTGCTGATGCCAAAGAACTCAGAAAAGAAGTCCAATGTCAAAGGCTGCATGTAGTGGTGCTCCATGTATACGATGGCATCCTGAAGATATTCATATAAGTGCACGTTATGGTGCCTGGCCATTTCTTTTTCCATCAATAATTCCGTAATCATTTGGCTTAGTTGGTTGGCGCACTGCAGGTCGCGGTAAGGGGCTGCGGACTGATATATTTGAAGCAACTTTTCCAATCCGCTTTGATAGGCACCGTTTGTCGGCTGGTGGAAGACGGCGTTTTTTCCATCATAAAACGCTTGCCACATGTCCGCGGCCGCCTCGCCGGAAAAATGGAGGGAGCTTTGTTTCCAATAATTTCCGTCCGTGTAGTAGAAATGTGGTTTGCGGCAATCAATAAAAAACCCGTCGCCGGATGAAAGAAAATATTTCTTTCCGTCATATTCCAGGATGCCGTTTCCGTCATAAGTGTAGAGAATTAAGAAGGAGTTGTAATCCGACCTTTTTGTAAAATATTTTTCATCGGCAGTTATTACACAGAAAAATTGTAATAAGAAGCCCATACGTGCACAGATGGTGTCGGGAAGACAGAACGCGATGTTTTCCACCCTCCCACTTATTTGGTATTTTGAATTGGCATCCATGTACTCACGCGTGTTTTCTGATAACTCCGGGACATCCTTTAAAAATTTTTTGAATTCCCGTTGGGTATAAGGAACCTTGTGTACATTTTTCAAAAAACGGATATTGTCAAACATGATTCGCCTCCATGGCTTTGAATTTAGTTGGCACCGTCGTACAGATGGCGATTCAAGAACGCCACCGGCGTTCTTGCGGCGAGGAACGAAGAAAATGACAAAAAATTTCTCTTTTATAGAACCTGAAGGAAACATAGATCCAAACGTTCGACAACCTGCATCCTATATTAGACGGACGTTCAAAATCGACAAACCCGTGGCAGGGGCCGAGCTTAAAATGTCCGCCCTCGGCGTTTACGTCGGTTATTTAAGCGGAAAACGTTTAAGCAAAGAAGAACTCCTT
>CATLEQ010000011.1 GCA_949915905.1 uncultured Lachnospiraceae bacterium
CAGCGCAATCTGCGAGGTTATGAACCAGATGATGGGCGCCTCGGCGACCGCGCTCTCCGAGCTGCTCTCCAAGACGGTGAACATCTCCACTCCGATTTCTTTCGAAATTAAGAGCCCGGAACAGTTTAAAGAGAAATATTTTGCGGATAATGACCGCATGGTAGTCATCGGGTTCAATCTGAGCATCATGGATAAACTGCAGAGCGAATTTTTGAATTTGATGCCGATTGGCCTGGCAAAGGAACTGGTGGCAGGATTTTTCATGGATAGTGGCATGGAGCAGGCGGCACCTTCACAAGCCGCGCCTCAGGCCGCGCCGAGTGCGCCGCAGAGTGAGCCCGCGCAGCCGTCAGGCGGCGGAACGCTGTCACAAGAGGAGATTGAACGCCTGATGCAGGGCGGCGTGGCGGAGAGTGCGCCAAGTGCGCCGCCGCAGAGTGCACCCGCACAATCGTCGGGCGGTGGTACGCTGTCACAAGAAGAGATTGAGCGTCTGATGCAGGGTATGGGCGGAGAAACACCGGCCGCGCCAAGCACGCCACCGGTCGCGCCAGGCGTGTCGCAGAGCATGCCACAGGCCGTGCAGCCGCAGGCGATGCCGGCAGCGCAGCCGACGATGACGCAGGCACCGGCAGCACCGCAAGTACAGGCCGTGCAGCCGCAGATGGTATATGCACAGCCGGCGACGGATCCCGCGCTCATGAACAGCATGCTGCAGATGATGGACATGATGCGGAAATCCCTGGAGATGCAGCAGCAGCAAATCCGTGAGGCCGCACAGCCGAAGAAATTGAAAGTGCACGCGGCCGCGCAGCCGAACCTGACGGCCGAAGAGGGCAAGGGCTCGCCGGAGGACAATCTGGACATGATGCTTGACGTGCCGATGGAGGTTTCGGTGGAAATCGGCAGAACCAGAAAATTGGTCAAGGATATTTTGGAATTAAACAAGGGCTCTTTGGTCGTGCTTGACAAGCTTGCCGGTGAGCAGGTTGACTTGTTTGTCAACGGTCAGTGCATTGCCAAGGGTGACGTTGTCGTCGTGGATGACAATTTTGGAATCCGTATTACGGATATCATGTAGGCAGGTATTTGAAGGGAGAATTTATGCTGGAGGGACTCGTTACGGCGCTTAGCACGCTGCTGGTTATCATTGTAATTTTGTATCTGGCATACATCGTTACAAAACATGTGGGAAAGAATGCGGGCTTTCGAGGGTTCGCGGGAAGTTCCCGACATATTACAATGATAGACCAGATCGTCCTCGGGCAGGGGATGTCCGTTGCAATCATAAAGATTTCGGAGCGGATTTTCTTACTGGGAGTCACTACGAACCAGATTACCCTGCTGGCAGAATTTACGGATGGTGACTGGCTCGATTTGCCGTCGGCGGACGCGGAGCCTATGGGGGCCTTGGATTTCAAGGACATTATAAGTAAGATAAAGGATAGGAAAAGGTAATCAGATGGGTAATCAAACAGATAATTTAAACTTGGTGAGTATTAACGGCGAGCAGGTTCCCACGCTGGAAATCTTGCTGATGCTTACAATTTTGATGCTTCTTCCCTCACTTCTTATTATGGTAACCTCCTTTACGAGGATCATCATTATTCTTTCGTTTACAAGAAATGCAATCGGTGTTCAGCAGACGCCGCCAAACATGGTTTTGGTGGGAATTGCTTTGTTCTTGACTTTGTTTATCATGAGTCCGGTGATAAGTAGGATAAATACGGAAGCCTATGTGCCGTACAAAGAAGGGCAGATTACGGAGACAGAAGTGTTTGACCGTGTCCAGGTGCCATTGAAGGAATTTATGCTGCACGAGACGGAAGAAAGTGCCTTGAATTTGTTCATCAATATTTCGGATACGGAGGTGGTGGAGGATCCAATGGAGTATTCTTTGCTCGTGATTGTTCCCGCCTTTATAACAAGCGAGCTGAAGCAGGGATTTTTGACCGGGCTTTTGCTATATATTCCGTTTCTTTTGATAGATATTGTCGTATCAAGTACATTGATGTCCATGGGAATGATTATGTTGCCGCCGGCAACGATTGCCATGCCGTTCAAGCTTTTGTTGTTCGTGACGGTGGATGGCTGGCAGCGTTTGTTTGAGGCGATCGTGGCGGGATTTAAATAAGGGGAGTGACTACGGATGACAGCAGGGGATATCGGAGATATCATGTACCAATTGTTTGTTCTAGCCGTGCAGCTTGCGGGACCGGTACTGATTATCAGCATGCTGGTTGGGATTTTGATCGCCATTTTGCAAGCGGCCACGCAGATTCATGAACAGACATTGACGTTTGTGCCAAAGCTTCTGGTAATTGGAATCATTCTGCTTATAACAGGAAGCAACATGCTAAGAACCCTTCAGGATTTTATCATAGATATCTTTCAGCTGATTGCCAGATAGGAGGAAGATAAATGCTTTTTTTCCTGATTGTCATGCGAATGACAGGATTCGTGTTTTTCAATCCCGTTCTTGGCAGACGGAATATTCCAAGTCAGGTAAAAGTGGGGCTTTCATTGTTGCTGGCCGTTTTAATATACGGAACGGCGGTTTCGAAGGGAACGGCGGTTGATATTGAGGCCGGCTCGTTTCTGGTGTTTGCGGTGCTGGCTGTCAAGGAGCTTTTGATTGGATATTTGTTTGGGTTTGTCATGCAGGTTTTCGACATGGTCATGACGTTTGCCGGAACTGTGATAGACTTCCAGATGGGAATCTCCATGGCGATGGTGTATGATGCGCAGAATGGCGGGCAGGTGGCGCTGTCCGGTAACATTTTACAGATGTATTACCTGCTTTTGTTTTTTGCGGTAGACGGGCACCTTGCGCTGATAAAGATTCTTGCGCTTTCGGGAGAGGTAGTTCCTTACGGGGAGGTCATGCTGTCAAGCGGGGCGGCGTGGTTAATGCTGGACATTTTTGTGGAGTGTGTCGTGTTGGCGATGAAAATGGCATTTCCGTTGATTGCGTTTGAGTTTATCGTCCAGGTCGGAGTCGGCATTTTGACCAAGATTAACCCGCAGGTGAATTTATTTGTACTAAGCATCCAGCTTCGTTTACTTGTCGGCCTCGTGCTGATGATTTTACTGATTGGACCGATTGGAGAATATATAGGAAATGTAATAACGGAAATGTTGAACACGCTGCAGGGGGTTTTAAGGGTTGTGGCGGGATAAGAATAGAGTTCGCGGATAAAAGGAAGTGAGATAAGATGGCAGAGGATTCCGGTTCCAAAACCGAGAAAGCCACACCTAAAAAGCGAAGAGACCAACGTAAGGAAGGTAATGTGTTTCAGAGTAAGGACGTGGTTACCGTTGCCACGATGTTTGGTTCCTTTTTTATATTGCGGATGATGTTTCCGTATATTTATGAGTCTCTTCGCGGCTTTATGGTATATTTTATAGATATTTCCGGGACGCAGTCGGACGTCAACAAAAGCATGGCGATGTTATTCGCCACGACGGCTGCAAAAACAATGCTCCCCATGCTGCTTGCCACCATCGTACTGGCCGTGCTTGCCACCGGGATACAGACAAGGTTTCTTTTTACCGCAAAGAATTTTCGGCCGAAATTCAGCCGTCTTAGTCCGTTGCAGGGAATAAAAAAAATATTTTCCATGCAAAACGTGGTAGAATTAATTAAGAGTATATTGAAAGTCATTATCCTGGCGTCCGTCACGTATTTCATGATGAGGGATGACATTACGCAGGCCATAAGGACGATGGACATGGACTTGACCGTGTCGGCGGTCTACATGTTGGAACTGACGATGGACTTGATTATACGGATTTCCATGGTATTCCTCGTGATTGCCGGATTGGATTTTATGTACCAGTGGTGGGAATATGAGCGCAAGCTCAAGATGACCAAGCAGGAAGTCAAGGAAGAGTATAAGCAGACAGAAGGAAACCCACAGATTAAAGGGCGTATTCGTAATATTCAGCAACAGCGGGCGAGGGCGCGCATGATGCAGGCGGTGCCCCAGGCGGACGTTGTAATCCGTAACCCCACGCATTTTGCAGTTGCGTTAAAATATGATATTGACCATGACAGTGCCCCTATCGTTCTGGCGAAGGGACAGGATGAACTGGCACTTCGAATCGTGCATGTCGCGGAAGAAAACCAGGTCGCGGTAGTGGAAAACAAGCCTCTGGCAAGAGGGCTGTATAGTTCGACGCAGCTTGGCCAGGAGATTCCGCCGGAGTACTATGGCGCGGTGGCCGAAGTTCTGGTTTATGTCTACAAGATGAACAAAAAAATGGAGTAAAGCATGAAGAATATAATGAATAATGCAGTGACACTTTTCGTCATTATGATTGTCCTGCTATTGATGATTCCAATGAATCCATTTTTGTTGGACGTCATGATTATTATAAATATATCCATATCGCTGATTATCCTGCTGGTAAGCATGAACATCAAGGAACCGCTTGAGTTTTCCATCTTTCCTTCGATGCTCCTTGTCACGACGTTGTTTCGGTTGGGAATCAATGTTTCCTCCACGAGAAACATCTTGTCGAATTCAGGAAGCGCGGGCCAGGTAATTCAGTCGTTTGGTACGTTTATCCTGCAGGGGAACGTCGTTGTTGGTTTTATCATATTCTTTATTATTGTGTTGGTACAGTTCATCGTTATCAGCAAGGGTGCGGAGCGTGTCGCGGAAGTTGCGGCGAGATTTACTTTGGACGCGATGCCCGGAAAGCAGATGGCGATTGACGCTGACTTAAGTGCTGGTTTGATTACCGAGGCGGACGCGAGACTTAGACGTTCCAAGATACAAAGGGAAGCCGACTTTTACGGAGCCATGGATGGTGCGACGAAGATTGTAAAGGGCGATGCCATCATGTCCCTGATTATCACCTTTGTCAATTTGATCGGCGGATTTGTCATCGGTATCGTCATGGGCGGCATGGAGCTTACGGAAGCGTTGTCCGTGTATTCCATCGCGACGGTCGGCGACGGACTGGTGTCACAGATACCGGCGTTGTTGATTTCGACCGCCACCGGCATGATCGTGACCCGTTCCGTGTCCGAGGGCAGTCTGAACGAGGACGTGTCAAAGCAATTTTTGGCGCAGCCGAGGGCGATTATGATGACCGGCGGCGTGCTGGCGGTCATGATGTTGATTCCGGGAATGCCGAAGATTCAATTTGGCATATTGTCGATCGTATTTATATTATTTGGATGGAATCTGACCAACAAGATGAAGGAGTCCGCGGAGGCGGCCCAGGCGCAGGCTGCGGAAGTCCCGGCAGAAGTCGGGGCGGAGGAGCCGAGCGAAGAAGAGTATTATCGGGATATCAATAATGTGTATTCTTTGATTGGCGTGGAGCCAATCGAGATGGAGTTTGGATATAGCCTGATTCCCCTTGTGGACGAGAAGGGCGGCGGAAAGATGCTTAACCGCATCGTCATTTTCCGAAGGCAGTATGCCCAGGAGATGGGATTCGTCATCCCGTCCGTCCGGCTTCGGGACAGTTCCAGCCTGAATACGAACCAGTATGTCATCAAGATTAAGGGCGAGGAAGTGGAGCGGGGCGAGATTTTGATTGACCATTATCTTGCACTTGAACCGGAAAATCCGGCAGGCGAGATTGACGGCATCGAGACGATTGAACCTGCATACGGAATTCCGAGCAAGTGGATTTTGCCGGAGAACAAGGAGATGGCGGAGATTTACGGATATACGGTCATCGACCCGCTGTCCGTCATGGTGACGCATTTGTCAGAGACCGTGCGCAGGCACGCTTACGAGCTATTGAGCAGGGATGAAGTGGTAAAACTGGCGGAGAACCTGAAGCAGCGGACCAGCAACCTGGTGGTCGAAATGATTCCGGCGGTCGTATCTTACGCAATGCTTCAAAAGATTTTGGTAAGTCTTTTGAAAGAGGGCATCCCGATCAAGGACATGGAGACGATATTGGAGAGCATCTCCGATTCGGCGGCGGCCGGTTCGGATTTGACGATGATTATCGAAAACATCCGGACGGCGCTCAAGAGAACCATTACCAGCAAGTTCTGCCAGGGCGGCCAGATGCGCGTCCTGACTTTGGACGCGGAGCTGGAGAAGATGATGGTTTCCAGCCTGACCAAGGGCGAGCAGGGATATTACATGGCACTTCCGCCGGACGTCTTGCAGGACGTGGTAATGCAGATCGGCACCGCGGCCAAGAAGTTCCACGAACTGGCGCAAGACCCGATTATTCTGACGAGCCAGGTCATTCGTGTTTATGTATATCGGATGTTGGAGCAGTTTTATCCGTCCGTATATGTTTTATCCTTCCATGAGATTACAAACAATGTCCAGATTCAGGCGATTGGAAGTATTGCAGTTTCTAGAAAGTAATGTGAGCGGAAAGGAGGCGTAAGTTTTATGGAGGATGGCAGAACAAATGAAGAGCTTTTGGAGCTATATCAGTTGACAGGCGATGCTGAAATAAAAAAAGAGCTTACCCTCCGGTATTTGTACATCGTGAAGAGCATCGCGGTACAGATGAGGGACGTGTATCTGGGATTTACCCAGGTGGAGGACATTATCAATGAGGGCGTCATTGTTCTGATGAAGGCACTGGATAAATATGATGCAAGTAAGAACGCGCGGTTTGAAACTTATGTTTCCCGGCGCATCCGGGGAATGATTATTGACATCGCGAGGAAACAGGACTGGGTTCCGAGAACGGTAAGAAAAAGCTCGAAGGAAATCCAGGAAAAAAGGATGGAGCTGTATGTGGAAAAGGGTGTCATGCCTTCTGACGCGGAGGTCGCGAAGGCGGTGGGGATGACGGTCGAAAAGCTCCAGGAAATCATGGGAAAGATGAATTTGTTTTCCGTCTTGTCACTGGACATGGTGATGGAGGAGAGCCAGGAAAAGCAAAAGGTGTCCGGCCTTTTGAACCAGGATGCCCCCAGCCAGCCGGAGGAGCAGTATCTGGAAAACGAGTTCCGGCAGATTTTAAAGGAAGCCATCTGTTCCCTCAAGGAGAAGGAGCAGATTGTGATATCTCTTTATTATGTGGAAGAGTTAAATATGAAAGAGATTGCGGCGGTCATGGAGATAAGCGAGCCGAGGGTCTCGCAGATTCACGCCAAGGCGATTGGCAAGTTAAGACAAAGTTTGCAGCAGGAAATGGGCATGAAAAGAAAGGAGGAGGTTCATGTTTCAGGGGTTTTATAATTTGGCATCCGGCGTGCTCACGCAGACAAGGAAGCTGAACGTAATCAGTAATAATATGGTGAACGTCACTACGCCGGGGTTTAAGAGTGACACGTTCACGGAGACGACGTTTCGGGACGTCATGATGTACCGCACGGGAAATATGGATAAGAGCGGCAGTACTCCCATCGGGCAGATGAACCGGATTTTGACGGGGGACGGGAATGTGACGAACTATGCGAGGGGAGGCCCGTCGCAGACGGCGAGTTCACTTGATTTCGCACTCATGTCGGACGGATTTTTTGAAATCCAGACGGAAAATGGAATGTTGTACACGAGAAACGGTTCCTTTGTCCTGGATAACCAGGGATATCTTTATCTGGACGGCGTAGGGCGCGTGATGGGGACGAACGGTCCGATTTACCTCGGAATTGACACTTTGGAATCCGACTCGATGGGCGGCTTGTATAATAGTGAGACCGGCCAGTTCATGGGAAGAATCCGGGTGGTGGATTTTGATGATTACGATACGGAGTTGGAGAAAACGACGGGCGACATGTTCATCGCCACCGGAAACGGCCGTGCCGTAAATGCGTCTATCATGCAGTATTACTTGGAAGATTCCAATACGGATGCAATCAAGGAAATGACGGAAATGATGAGTACGCAGCGGGCGTTGCAGAGCGCGGCACAAGTGCAAAGGATGTATGACCAGCTGATGGGACAGATCGTGGAGATCGGGCCTACATGACCGAAAGCAACTGGCATTGAACACTTAATGAGCGCGAAAAGCGCGAATTTAGTGAGAAAGCCCATCCCGAAACTTGGCGAGGTATTTTCGAGCCTAGTTGAGTGGATGTTGCGATGGGGCAGAGAAGGAAGAGCTTCCTTAATTTTAGTTTGGAGGTAAGAAAATGAATGCATCGTTTTATACGGCTGCCCGGGGAGCCATGACCGAGCAGCAGAAAATGAACGTCATATCGAACAACCTGGCAAATGTCAACACGGTCGGGTATAAGAGCAAGAGTGCCGTGTTCATGGATTTGTTGTATTATAATATGCACAGTTATGACCGTGTCACGACGGGAACCGGAGTGAAGGTGCAGCATACGAATACGGATTACAGCGGCTATGGGTTTGAGGCAAGGGACGACAACGGATATAATTTCGCGATTGAGGAAGACGGGTTTTTCATGCTGCGCAATCAGGTGGACAACAGCATCACGTACACCCGTGCCGGAAATTTTTCGCTTTCCCTGCACAATGACGGGCAGTTTTACCTGATCACGGATCAGAAGAAGCTGGTACTTGACGCGAATCGAAACCCAATCCGCTTGGTGGACGGGGAATTGACCGCCAGGCCCGCCATCTATACGTTTGCCAATACAAACGGCATGGAATCCGTCGGCTCGACCGAGTTCGCTCCGGTGGCCAAGAACGGCGCGCCCAGGTTGCGTGAGGATCAAGGTTTGGTGGAGAGTTATGTCGAGATGTCCAATGTAAACACGGCGCAGGAGATTTCCGACGTGGTCATTGCCTCGCGGGCATATTCTTACGCGCTCAAGATGGTGACGACGTCGGACGAGATCGAGCAGACCATCAACGGATTGCGCGGATAGGCATAGAAGCGTTGTGACTTGCGGCCGGCGGCGGTTCGCGGGTTGCGGCGAAAGAGTAAGAAAGGGGCTATTATATGAAGATTGCACGTTATGAAGATATGGATGACATGTCCAAAGACATGATGAGGGAGATTGGCAGCATTGGTACGGGAAATGCCGCGACCGCCTTGTCCGGCATTTTGGGAGTGGACGTGGAGATGTCGCTTCCGAAAGTGGAGATTCTGGGTTACAACGAGGTCGTGGAGTACCTGGGAGACCCTGAGGAGCTCATTTCGGGCGTGCTGGTTCAAATGAGCGGAAATGTGAATGGCATCATGCTCTTTGTAATGAAGTTGGACTTCATTGACGAGGTTTCGAAGCTCATGCTGCATAAATCAATTAATGATTATTCTGAGATGGGCGAGATGGAAATTTCCGCCGCGACGGAAGTTGGAAACATTATTATTTCCTCATATGTACTTTCTCTGTCCAAGCTTGCAGACATCGAGATTTCTCTGTCGGTGCCAGGATTTGCCATTAATATGCTGGGAGCCATTATGACGGTTCCGATGGCGGAACTTGGATACGAGTCAGATAAGATTATGATGATTAGCGGTAAATGCGTGATGGGACAGAAGAACGTGGAGAGCAATCTTTTGATGCTGCCAGACATAGAGTCCCTGAATTATCTAATGGATAGGTTGGTGACTTCAATATGAATAAGGAAATTAAGGTAGGAATTGCCGACATGAAAATCGCGCGGCGGGAAGGGGTGCTTATCACTTACGCACTCGGTTCCTGCGTTGGCATTTCACTTTATGACCCGGGGATCAAACTCGGGGCACTTATACATATCATGCTTCCGGAAGCAGGAAATCAGGACGCGTCGAACGTGTTCAAGTTCGCGGATACCGGAATCCGCGAGACACTGCGCAAGATGGCATTGTTTGGCGGCGTGAAGAGCCGTTACCAGTGCAAGATTGCCGGCGGTGCAAAGATGTTTGAAATGATGGGTGGCAATGGAATTGGAAACATAGGTGCCAGAAACAGTCAAAACGTGGAAAACGTGCTGCGGGCCGAAGGAATTCGAATCCTCCGCAGGGACGTGGGCGCGAATTATGCGCGGACAATGCTTCTTGACGTATCGAATGGGACTGTGAAGATTCGTACCGCCGGTCACCCGGAAATCACTCTTTAAAAGCGAGAACGCTTTAGAAAACGAGTAGGATTGCCGATATATAAATAGAACTATAAGCAAAAGAAGGGATGGCGTGTTATGGCAAATACAGAGATACTTTTGGAGTCCGGTACCAATGAAATTGAGATTATGGAATTTACGATTTATGACGAGCTATACGGCATCAACGTGGCGAAAGTCAAAGAGATCATGATGAGCGACAAGGTGAAGCCAATGCCACATGCGCATCCGGCGGTGGAAGGAATTTTTAAACCGCGTGACACGATGCTTACCGTGGTGGATTTGCCGTTCTATTTGAGCGGAAAGCCAACGGAGACGGGACAGAAGGACTTGTTCGTCATCACGAATTTTAACAAGATGAACATCGCGTTCCGCGTGCAGACCGTGGTAGGCATTCAGAGAATATCGTGGAATGACATTCAAAAGCCTGACAAGACGTTAAACCGCGGGTCGGAAGGCATTGCGACGGGAATCGCGCAGTGCCGGGGACAGCTCGTGACGATTCTTGATTTTGAGAAAATTGTCGCCGAGATTGCTCCTGAGACCGGGATCCAGTTGGAAGAGATTGAGGCGCTTGGCGTTCGTCAAAAGAATGACAGCAGGATTATCTGCGTGGAGGATTCCGTGCTCTTGACGAAGATGGTGGAGCAGGCGCTGCATCAGGCGGGGTATGAGAACCTGATACAGTTTAACAATGGACAAGAGGCATGGAGTTACCTTTCCTCCATCCGTGACTCGGAAGACTTGCTGGAGAGGGCGAGCCTGATTATTACGGATATCGAGATGCCCAAGATGGACGGGCACAGGTTGACCAAGCTGGTGAAATCGGATGAAAAGTTAAAGCAGATTCCGTTGATTATTTTCTCCTCCTTGATTAGCCCGGAGATGGAGATTAAGGGAAAGGAAATCGGAGCCGATGAACAGCTCTCCAAGCCGGAGATTGGACATCTTGTAACTGTTATGGACGAATTATTGGCAAAGGGAAAAGAAGAATAATGGATAGATGCGTAGTAAGACAGGCGATTAAAGATGTAAAGGAAGAGCGGATCATAGGGTATGAATTGCTTTTCCAGGGTGGAAAAGACAGTTTGTACAACAATAACGAGAACTCGGCGGCGGACACGATTTCGAACTTTTTACTGTCAAACAGTGCGAAGATTATCAATGACAAGCCGATGTTTGTGACATTTACCCCGTCGCTTTTACTTCGGAACACTCCCAAGATGTTCGGGAAAGAAAAAATTGTGATTCAGATAGAGGACACGGTGATTATTCATCCGTTGGCGATGCCGATCATCAAAAGGTATTGTGACAACGGATACCAGTTCGCGATTAATGACTTCCAGTTTTCGCCGAAGTATTTTAGCATGCTGGATTATGCCGCGTATGTGCGGATCAGCATGGAGGAATACGCGCCGGGCAGCCCGAAGCAGAAGACGGCGGTAAACATTATCCAGATGGCGAAGGGATTTGGCAAGAAGTGTATCGCCACGTCGGTAAATACGAAGGAAGCTTATGATTCGGCAATCGAGTTGGGCGTGGATTACCTGGAAGGAAATTACGTTGCCAATACCCTTGTGTCCAAGGTTGACAAGGTAGAGTACATGCAGGGGAACTTTTTCCAACTCATGGTCGCCGTGTCAAAGGACGAGCCGGATTTCATGGAAGTGGAAGAGATTATAAGCCGCGACGCGGGTCTTACATACCAGCTTCTTAAGTTGGTCAATTCCGCATATTTCGCGCTTCGCAGACGTACGGCTTCGATTCGCCAGGCATTGGTCACGTTGGGAATCGGACAGCTGCGGCATTGGGTCTATATGCTGAGTCTTGACCAGGATGAGAATCCGGGGTCGGAGGAGCTTTTGAAGATATCGTTCTTACGGGCCAGGCTGGCTTCCGAAATCGCCGGCATGCTTCCAGATCGGAAGTTTGCGTCGGCGGATGCATATATGATGGGCATGTTCTCGACGTTGAATTATATGGTGGACGCGCCGCTTGAGGAGTTGTTGGCGGAGATTCCGGTGTCGGACGAGGTGAAGGCCGGACTTTTGACGGGAGAGGGAATTCCAGGACAAGTCCAGCGGCTTGTGATTGCCTATGAGCATGCGGACTGGAAGACCAGTAAGGAGACGGCGGAGGCACTTGGCATTCCGAGCAAGCAGTTGGCACAGATTTATGTGAACTGCGTGGAGGAGGTTAACAGCATTTGGAGTAACTTGATGACCGAAGTGGAAGGAAGCGCGCCGGCAACGGGAGAAGCAGAAAGTATTCCCGCACCAGAAGCGTGAGGTGTGGCAGATGGTGTAAGCGCGGGTGAATAATCCGGCGCTGGAAGTGGAAAGCTAAGGATGCACACGGCCGCATAAGGAAATATGCCGCTTTGCGGCTGCGGCCGGCGCGATACTCGCGGTAGATTTCATCGACCGTGAGTATAATAAAATCTCATGCGAAGGGGGATTGGAACGCATGGCACATACAATTGTTTTGACAAACCAGAAGGGCGGAGTCGGAAAGACAACGACGTCGGCCTCTCTTGCGGCAGGGCTTGCCAGAAAGGGAAGAAAGGTACTTGCCGTGGACATGGATCCGCAAGGAAATCTGGGCTTCAGCCTTGGAGCCGATATTGACGAGGGTTTCACGGTCTATGATGCATTGAGAGGAAAGGTAACGGTTTACGATGCCATCAAGCGGATCAGCGACATTGACATTATCCGCTCGAACATCCTCCTGAGCGGTGCGGAAGCCGCCTTTCGCGGGGAAAAGCGGGAGATGCTTCTGAAGAATCTTTTAGAGCCTGTGGAGAGGATGTATGATTATATCATCATTGACACGCCACCCGCATTTAATGTCTTGACATTAAATGGTTATAGCGCGGCGAACTATCTTATCATACCAATGGCGACGGAAATTTTGAGCCTGATGGGATTGGTTCAGCTGAAAGAGACTTATGAGACAATCAAGCAGTCCGTAAATCCAAAGCTGGAGATTATGGGGATTGTGCTTACAAAATATGAAAAAAGACGCAATTTGTCACGTGACGTTCAGGAAATGGTGGAGACGGTGGCAAAACAGCTTGGGACAAAGGTGTTTGAAACCGTGATCCGCAATGGTGTGTCGGCCGCGGAAGCGCCGGCTCACGGGGAGAATATTTTCGAGTATTCTCCGAGGTCGAACCCCGCGAGGGATTATGGCGCGTTCGTGGACGAAGTTCTGCAAATTGTTGAAGGGGGCGGAAAGCATGGCAAAAAAGACAACTAAAACCAATCATGTTTTAAACCTGCTGGCGGGCAGCGGCGAAGTGGAAGAAGGGACTGTAAAAAGTCCCGGGGCTGAGAAAAAAGAAGTGGCCGGTGCCAATGTCCAAGTGATTGACCCACAGGAGGACGGAGATGATATTGCAAAAGAGGTGAACCGCCTTTTGGAAGAAGCCTTGGAGGAATCGGAGGGCTTGAAGGATGAGCTGGAGGAATTCACCGCGCCAGTGGCAGAGCCGGCCGCTGTGGAAGAGACGGTGGAGCCGATAAAAGAGGCGGAGCCGGTGGCAAATGAGACGGCTGTTGAACAGACCGTGGTTGTGCCGGAAGCGGTGGAACCGGAGACGACGGAAGCGGCAGATGCGCCGGAGCCTATGGCTGCGGCAAGTCTGGAAGCAGACGTGGCCGAGGAGTCAAAGGCGGAGGGCGCCAATATGGCTGGGGATGTAAAAGCGGAAGACGTAAAACCGGTTGTCGTGGGAGAGGCCGAGTTGGAATTGGATTCAGAGGAAGAAGAGCCAGATTACGTCTTTGTCAATGTGATGGGCAAGCTTGTAAAAGAAAGAATTAAGGAATACATGGCGGAATTCGGCAACTGTACGTGCTCAAGATGTGTTGCGGACACGATGGCGCTTGCGTTGATTCACTTGCCGCCGAAATACGTGGTAGTGAGCAAGCATGCGGAAACGCCACTTCTCAATTTCTATAGACAGCATTATGCATCTCAGATTACGGTGGAAATTACGAAGGCATGTACGAGGGTAAAGCAACACCCGCACCATGACCGGGGTTAAGGAATAGAAAAGCAGGCATGAGTGGAGGCTTTGACAAGAGCGGCACTTTGTACCTGCTTTTTCTTTTGTAAGAATTACCTTTAGAAAGCTTAATTTATTGTTGGATTATGCCGATAGATTACTTAGATGGACTGAGCGTTTCGTGGATTTAATAGTTTCATATACATTTATATATTTTTTATGAGAAGGAGTGGTATATTATGGCATCATCAGTATCCGGTACACAGAGTCTTTCCAGTAGTTTATCTTCTATCAGAGGGTACGGCGGCCTGGCCAGCGGCCTTGACCGTGACACGCTGATTGAGCAGATGACGTCGGGAACACAGGCGAAGATTGCGGCTCAGAAGCAGAAACAGACGTAGATTCAGTGGACGCAGGAAGCGATTCGAAATATTACGAGTAAGATTTATGGCTTTACGACGGACTTTACGTCCTATGCGTCCTCGAAGAACCTGACTTCCACGAAGCTGTTTTCCAGAAACCAGATTACGGCTCTTGGTGAGAATAGTAAGTACGTGTCCGTGTCCGGCACGGCGGCATCGGCGGAGAACATGTCCATCGCCAGGATTAAGCAGTTGGCGAGAAACGCCAGCATGACGGCGAGCGGCGTGTCGACGGGGAAGATGTCCACCGGGGCGATGGAGAGCGATTTGTCCACGACGAGCGATGTGAGCACGATTGTCGGGAACAGCTTGTATATCAAATATGGAAAAGATTTGTATAGCGTGAGGATGGAAGACAAGGAAGAGTATAACTATAGCACGCCAGAAGGAGCGATTAATGCTTTGAATGAGCAGCTTAAGACAGTCAATATCGGCGGCAGCGGCACGAACAAGGAGACGCTGGCAGACGTGATGGAGGCGAAGTATGATGCCAGTACCCAAAAAGTCACGTTCCAGTTGAAGAGTGAGAACTCGGCTCATGGCAACAGTGTCATGCTGGCCGGCGGCACGGGCGACATCTTGGAGGATTTGGGCTTTTTGACGAGGGGCGAGGACTTGGACGAGTGGTCGGACGAGGAGAAGTCCATCACGTACGAAGGTGGAGGTCTGACGGCGGAGAATGACGCGAAGCTGACGGAGACGCAGACATTGGCGCGGCAGTTAAATGGAAAGCAGATTGCTTTTGCTTATAATGGCACGACGAAGTGGATTACATTAGATAGTAATTACACTGGCAATGACAAAATGGATAAGCTGCAAAAAGACCTACAGGCAAAGCTGGACGAGGCCTTTGGCAGGGGGCGTATCAATGTGGATATGACGGATGAAGATGGCAATTCCGTTACCGGGACACCATCGGGAAAGGTGAAGTTTTCCTTTACGACCACGAAGCCGGACGGCAGTGCGGATAAGTCTTCGACTCTTTCTATGACCGCGGGAGAAGGCATTCTGGGGCATAGTGGCTTGTTTGACGTCAAGGCCGGCGTGTCCAACAGGGTAAACCAGTCGGCCAACCTTGCCGAGGCGGGGTTGGTGAACGGCGACAAGTTTAGAAAGCTGGCGGAAGCGTCTCAAAATCGGGGGAATTCGGCTTATTCGTCCTATGAGAAGTTTATGGACAGTAAGGGCGATTATAATCTTGTGATTAATGGAAAAAGAGTGGAGGGTATCAACAAGGATTCCACGATTAATGACATTATGAGTAAGATTAACAACACTCCGGGTATCGGTGTGAAGGTCGAGTACCAGGCGATGTCCGACCGATTTGTTTTGACCGCCACGGACAGCGGCGCGAGCGGCGGGATTGACTTTAGCGTTGACGGCGTGCTGGATGCGGATGGAAAGCAAATTCAAAGTGATAATGGTTGGGATGGAAACATTGCGAGGCTCCTATTTGGTTCGCAGGGCGATACAGAGGGTGCCAGGGATAAAGTGAAGAACGTTTATACCGAGGGTCAGGACGCGGTGTTAAGCGTGAAGTATCCGGGTTCCGAAGATGAGATCGAGATTACCCGCGGCAGCAACACGTTTTCGATGGACGGCTTGAATGTCACGTTGAAAGGGACGTTCGGGTATGAGAAAGACGAGGATGGTAACTTTATAATGCAAGACAAGGTAGATGAGAAAGGCAATCCGGTTCTTGATTCAGATGGTAAGAAGGTAAAAGAGCCTGTAAAGAGCAAGAACGTCGAGGAAATCACCTTTGATGCCTCTGTTGATACCGAGAAGGCCGTGGAGGCCGTCCGTGCGATGGTTGACTCGTTCAACGAGATTTTGGAACTGGTCAACAAGGAGTGCAAGACGAAGCCTGATCGGGATTATTTCCCGTTGACCGACCAGCAGAAGGAAGACTTGTCCGAGAAGGAAATCGAGAGATGGGAAGAGAAGGCGAAGGAAGGCCTCTTGTTTGGCGACACGGATTTGCGCCTGATGGTTGACAACCTGCGGGCCGTTATCAATTCGGGCGACCGTTCCGCATTGTCCCGGATTGGAATCTCGGTTTCCTCCAGTTACTCGGACAATGGCAAGCTGGTGCTTGACGAGGAGGCGTTCAAGACGGCGTTGCAATCGAATCCGGACGAAGTGATGGATTTGCTGAACCGGAAGGCATCTACGGATGCGAACGGCAACAAGGTGCAGGCCGGACTGCTCACCAACATCAAAAACGTGATGGATAAGTATGGTTCCATGACCGGCGCGACGAAGGGCATCTTGGTCGAGCGGGCGGGTTCCATATACGCACCGACCAGTGTTTTGACGAACAGCTTGCAGAAACAGTTGGACGAGATTGACGATTACCTCGATAGGTTGGCTGATAAATTGGAAACGGAGACGGATCGCTATATTTCCCAGTTCACGCAGTTGGAGACGCTGATTTCCCAAATGAACAACCAGAGCGGTTATTTGCAGTCCATGTTCTCCTAAATGACTTTCAGGTCAAAGAGAAGTAAAGAGCAATAGAAGCGTGGGACTTATCGTAATTCATAGATGTCATTGGGGGCGAAAGGTTTTGGCCCCCGACATTTTATCAATTTTTATGGCCGGTTAGTTTGTATTTTTATTTTTTAATAAAGGAAAGCGAGAACAAAGGAATGGCGAATGGATATCAGGATTATAAGGCGCAGTCAATCATGACGATGACACAAGGGGAAATGTTGCTCCTTCTTTATGATGAACTGATTAAGAGACTTAAAATGGCCAAGATAGCACTCGAAAAGGAGAATTACGTGCTTTTTGACGCGGCGGTGGAGCGAAGCCGGGACATTGTTCAGTATCTGAAGGACACGCTGAATTTTAATTATCAAATCAGCAGGGAACTGAATTCGATGTATGATTTTTTCCTTTATGAAATCAGCAGGTTATCCGCAGGAAGAAAGACGGAGATTGTTGACGAATTGACGCCACTTGTCAAGGAATTGCGGGATACATTTGCCGAAGCGGCAGCGAAAGTGTGACATGGGACATGGAAGAGAATTATAAACAGTTGTTGATGGAAATTGCCAGGATTCTTCAAAGAAAATATAATTGTATGACGGAGATTTGCAGGCTGACGGAGGAATCGGCCCAGGCACTTGGACGTAATGACAAGGTGAGCGTCCAAATGCTTTTGGGCATGCGCGGAGAAGAGATTGAGAAGGTGCGTGAGTGTGATAAGAACATCGGCCTTTTCAAGGAGAGCGCGCCGGACGAATTTTCAGAATGGCTTGAGAAAGCCTTGGTAGGGAAAGAACCCGTCAGCGAAGTGCCTTATGGAAAAGAGGGGGCAGTCGTACTTAAAATTGCCGGAAACGTACGCAGTGTATGGGAGAAGACAATGACCGTGGACAAGCACATGAACATGCGGCTTGCGGGAAAAGATTCTTTCTATTCGAACAAGTGAAAGGCCGCGGAATGACTGGCGTACTGACACGTCGGCCGGATGCCGTGGCTGTAAAGACAGATGAAGCAGTAGCAGTGCTGAAATAAGATGCCGATAGGGCAGGTGAGTAAAGGGTTCACTTACCGCCATCGGCATCTTTAATGTTAGGAACGTAATTTTAATCGTTCTTTAGGCGAACAGGGTGGTCAAGGAGTCGAATGAAAGAGATTGAATTAAAAAAGGTGACAAAAATATATAGTCCAAACATTATGGCATTGGAAGAGGTTTCCCTGACAATCGAGCAGGGGGAGTTTGTCTTTTTGACAGGGCAAAGCGGCTGCGGAAAAACTACGCTTCTGAAGCTTTTGAGCGCGCAGCTTATGCCGACTTCGGGAGAAGTGTGGGCGAGAGGGCATTGCACGTCGGAACTGACGCATTACCAGGTGCCCTTTTACCGGAGGTTGTTTGGCATTATGCAGACGGACATGGGTCTTTTGAAGGAGCAGACGGTGCGGCAGAACCTGGAATTTGCCATGTACGCGACGGAACAGCCTGTGGATTTGACAAAGCGAAGGGTCGAGCAGACGCTTCGAACCGTTGGAATCCCTTCCAAGGCGGGACATTACCCGCATGAGCTTTCGGGCGGGGAGGCGGCCAGGGCGTTGCTCGCCAGGGCGTTGGTGACAAGTCCGAAAATTCTCGTGCTCGACGAGCCGACGGCGAATTTGGATTCGTCCGCGTCCTGGGACCTGATGTGTCTGGTGGACGAAATTAATCGTATGGGACTTACGGTCATCGTGGCTTCTCATGACAGGGAGCTGGTTACCATCATGAAGAAGCGCGTCATCACCTTTGTGGACGGGAAGTTAGTTGGCGACAGCAAGAGGGGCGTGTATGATATCGGACTGGATGACGCTTCCATGGCACGGGACATGGTATTGGGACGCAAGAGAAGAAAATGGTTTGGGAAAAAATAAATTGAGAGAAAAATGAAAGTAAATAGACTTAATATTTGACATAAGTTGACGATATTAAATATGTAGAAAATAAAAGGGGTTTTTAGGGGTTGTGCATCTGTGAATGTAAGGAGATGAAGAGCATGAAGGTATCCACCGATAACAACATTCGGCGTTTTGATAAATTGACATATAAAGTCAAGAATCAGGGTACGGACGCGGGATTTTTATCTGTCAAGAGGAACTGCGACCAGATTATCATTGGTTCTGGTACGTCTCAGATGGAGGAGAAGATGATTGCGGCAGAGGCGGCATCGAGAGTGAGCAGAGAGGTTCGTACTTCGACTTCTCAGGAGAAGATTGAAAATTTGAAACAACAAGTGAGAGAAGGGACGTATTGTCCTGATCCAGAGGAGATTGTTTCACGTATGCTTTTGGAGAAAGGATATATGGTCGGATGAAAGAATTTCAAAGAGTGATTGAAGAGATGATTTCGCTGTTTAAGCAGTTCACCGGGATAGAGCAGATGAAGTTGAAGGCCGCGACGGAGAATCGCGTCGCGACGGTGGAGGAGTGCATGACCAAGGAGCAGGCGCTGGTTTTGAAGCTCAAGGGGCTTGAGCAGGAGCGGGAGAAGTACCAGAAAGAGGCCGGTTACGGAGGTATGAAGTTCCGGGAGATTTTGGCAGCCGTTTCCGATGAGGAGCGCGAGATACTTTACCCGTTGTTTGACGGACTCAGCAGACAGATCCAGATGTTTCAGGAAGTGAACGAGGATGCGGAGAAAGTGATGAGCAATAATCTGCGCATGATTAAGAAGGCTTTGGATCGTAAAGAAGGCGGCATATATAGTGAAAAGGGAAAAAGCGAGACGGTGACGCATATGACGAGCCGCAGGGTGTGAATAAGCCAGGGGGGCGGGAGCCGGAAAGTAGGAAGAAAAAGAATAGGGAATAGAGCAGTATAGAGGGAATCAGACACATAGAGGATATAAAATGTAATGAAATAGGAGGATAAGAAAGATGGCATTACGTTCCACGTTTGCAGGATTTAACACGGCGCAGTTGGCCATGGCGGCCAGTCAGCGAGCCCTGGATGTGACGGGGCAGAACCTTGCCAATATCAATACGCCGGGATATACGAGGCAGAGATTGGATCTTACCAGTATCAGCCCGGAGGGAGCGAGCATTTCCAGTTCCCGGTATGACATCAAGGTCGGGCAGGGCGTACAGATGGAGGAAATCGAGCGTATCCGGGATCCGTTTCTGGACGTTCAGTACAGAAACCAGCTCCCCAAGGTGGGGACGGCGGATGCCATGGACACGATTCTGGCGGAGATTGGCAACGTGTTTGACGAGACGGACAAGAATGCCGTGTGTCAGAAGTTGAGCAATATTATTTCTCAATTGCAGGTTATGGCGAGTCCGGACAACGCGGCGACGAGTACTTCGGATTCCTTGGTGCGTTCGGCATGTGAGATTTTTCTGGACACGATTCACCAGAACGCGACCGACATCAAGGGTGTCCAGAAGGACTTGATTCAGAAGCTTAATGAGTCCGTGGTGCCAAACGTGAACACTTACCTGGAAGAGATTCGCAACTTGAACATTTCCATCAAGAACAGCCAGATACTGGGAAATCCGGCATTGGAGCTACAAGATCAGCGGGACGAGTTGATTGACGCGCTGGCCACGTATTTTCCGATAGAGGTGAAGTATACGACGGAGAATTATGGTGCCGGTATCGCGGTTGACGTGCTTGATATTAGCGTGAAGCTGAAGGACGGGACGAAGATTAGTCTCGTTTCGGATGATGTTCGGGGTGCGGTCGAGATTAAGACGACGGACAATGACGGCGTGCCGGATGTTCCGGTTTCCCTTCATTTTATAGACACGGAAGGAACTAAGAGCATGGATGCCGCTGACATGTTGGAGAACGGTGTCTTGAAGGGCGACATGGACATGGTAAACAAGTCCGAGGTATATGACAATCCGCCGTCTGACACGAAGGGCATTGGTTTTTACATTAAGGGGCTTGACAAGTTCGTGGCCCAGTTTGCGGAGATTATGAACAAGTGGAATGAGCCAAACGGGAAACTGTTCGAGACTTCCGACGGCTCGGATGAGTTTACCGCGGCGAACATCGTGGTTTCGGATGCATGGATGAGCGGGCAGGCACAAATCAAGATACAGAAGACCGGGGACGAGGATTTGTCCACGGACTATACAAACGTGTTGCAAATGATTGACGATTTGACAAACACGAGGTTCGCGGTGGAGTCTAACGGCGAGCAGGTGTTCAAGGGGACGTTGGCGGAGATTTACACGAACCTCTGGAACACGCAGGCAATCGAGCGGCAGGCATCTTCCACGATTCTGGAGAACCATGAGACCGTGGCCGACCAGATTTCGGATGCCAAGGATTCCGTGTCCGGCGTGTACATGGACGAGGAAGTCATGAATCTGATGCGTTTTCAACAGTCGTACAACGCGGCAGCGCGTCTGATGACTACGTTGGATGAGATTTTGGAGCGATTGATTACGGGAACCGGAGTCGTGGGTAGATAATGAAGTATAGTGGTAAAGGTTACTGTACACGCATATGAGCGTGAATGGTAGTGATAACGGGCAGACAAGGAGGTAGCTGAAGTTATGAGTATGCGTATTACGACAAATATGGTCATGAGAAATTATAACAACAATTTGTCGAGGACGGTTGGCGGTTTGGAGTCCGCCAGGAAGCAGGTTCAGTCGGGAAGACGTTTTCAGAAGTCATACGAGGATCCGACGGCAGCGGCGAAGGGCGCGGTGCTGGATCGCAGATATGCCAGGAACGGAGACTATTTGAGCGCGGTTGAGAATACCCAGAAGTGGCAGGACACGCAGGAGAGCGTCCTGCTGGATTTGAATGAGGTAGTGCGCAACATAGACCGCGACTATTCCACGACGGTCATGAACGACCCGGAGGGCAAGGTGGGAAGGGATGCCTACGCTGCCAACTTGCGGGAGCTTCAAAGGAGTATGATTAATACTTTGAACGTAAAGTATAGTGACGTATTCGTCATGGCGGGGAACGACGGCCTGAACGCCCCGTTCACGTTTGAGGACGGGGTCGTGAAGTACCGTGGACTCGACGTGGACGATCCGGCGAACCAGGAGGCACTGGATAAGATGGCAAAGGAAGCGTCGTATATCGACCTCGGGTTCGGGTTGACGTTTGACGACAACGGAGACGTTGTTTCTTCCAGCGCGTTTGACTCGGCGTTGCCGGGAATCAATATCGTGGGATACGGAAAGACCGATGGAAAGTACAGCAACAACCTGATTGTCCTGGCCGGGCAGATGGCGGAGATTTTGGAAGCGGATGAGTTTGACTCCGAGGCCTACGAAGAGTTATGGTCTCATTTTCGCGAGAGGGGCGAGACGGTTTCGGACCAGTTCGCCAAGATAGGCGCGAAGTCGCAGCTTCTGGAAGCCACGAAGGAACGCCTGACCAAGGAGAAGGACAATATTTACGAGCAGTATAAATCAACGATTGGTATTGAAGAGGAAGAGGCAATCACGAATTATTCGTGGGCGCAATATGCATATAACGTGGCTCTGAAGATAGGAACGAGCATTATCGGACCGTCATTGTTGGACTTCATGAATTAGGCATGGGCGGCATAAAGAAAAAAAGGAAAGTGAGGAAAAGGAGCAGGTATTATGGAACAATTACTACAAATCAAAACAATACCAATCAAGTATGAACTGAAGATTCAAAATGCGTCGCTTCAGTATCAAAACGGCACGGCCGAACTGGAAATCAGCAGGGACAAGGGTGGCATGACGATTAAGAGCCGTCCGATTAAACTTCATATAGATACGTATGAAGCGAGAAATTCCGTGGTTCCGACACCGCGGAGAGCTATCGAGCAAAGGGCTGACAAGGGACGCCAGGCGGCCTACGAGGCAACTGCAAATTATGCAAGTGAGGGACAGTTACTGTTGAAAGCAAAAATTGGAGCCGGAAGCGAGACGCTAAATCAGATATTTGCCCAGCGCACGGCAACTGGGACGGGGCAGGCAGGCCTTGACTTCCTGCCGAAGACGGGACCAAACATCGAGTGGGAGGCACCGGAGCTTTCGATTGAATATGAGATGGATAAGCTGCAGTTTGATGCCAGCATAGCAAAGGGCGACATCAAGTTTATTCCCGGAGACATCGAGATGACCATTTCCCAGTATCCTGAGATTGACATCCAATACGTGGGAGGACCTTTGTATGTTCCACCGAGTGCGGCAGAGCGCTTTACCGGGGAGAGGATTGACATTCAGGCATGATCAGGCCGGAAGGAGTATCTATGGATAAGGAAAGGGAATACATCGAGTTTGATGAAGGCATATTCGGTTTTGAAAATGAAAAGCGATTCCTGCCGATTATGCTGGAAGAGGACAGCGATGCCGTTTTGTACCTGCAGAGTCTGGATAATGAGGAGCTATCTTTCGTCATTATGAATCCTTTTATGTTGAAGGGCGATTATGACCCGATACTGGGCGAAGAGGATTATAAGGCACTGGGGACATCCAATCCCGAGGATTTATCCTACTATGTATTTTGCGTGGTGGGAGACAGCGTCGAGGAGAGCAAGGTGAATTTAAAGTGCCCGATTGTGGTAAACCATGTCACCAGAAAAGCAAGGCAGGTAATCCTGGATTCCAAAGAGTATGGGTTCCGTCATCTGCTGAAGGAATTTAAGGATGAGGAGGCATAGGTATGCTGATTCTGAGAAGGAAAACGGGTGAATCCCTGATATTGGGCGATAATATAAAGATCACGGTCGTGGAAAGTAACAGTGACGGGGTACGTCTTGCGATTGACGCACCGAAGGAAGTTTCCATTTTGCGCGAGGAGCTTTTGGAGGCCATGAAGGCGAACCAGGAGGCGGCCGCCCATGTCGATAAAGAAAAGATTGAAAAGTTTAAGGGGATGCTGAAAGAAAGTCCTTGACAAAGTGCGCTGAAACGGGTATAACAATAATAAGGGTAGTGTCGCACTGGATGAGAAGGCGGATACCTTTACAAATAAAACAGTTCTAGTACGATTAAGAGGAGGATATTGTCCATGAACAGAACAGAATTTGTGGCAGCGATTGCAGAAAGTGCCGAGATTTCCAAGAAAGATGCAGAGAAGGCTGTTAAGGCTTTTATCGATGTGGTTGCAGACGAACTGAAAAAGGGCGAGAAAGTACAGCTGGTTGGATTTGGTACATTTGAAGTATCTACGAGAGCGGCCAGAGAGGGAAGGAATCCACAGACGGGCGAGACGATGAAGATTGCTGCTTGCAAGGCTCCGAAGTTCAAGGCTGGAAAGGCATTGAAGGACGCAGTGAATTAATGTACCGTTGGACTGGCTTTTCATTTGAGGATGTGGCGAACGGCCACTGCCAGAAGAACTGATAAGACAGTGAAGAAAAAGCATGGATGCTTTGAAAGAGATAGAAGGCAGGAGAGGTCTCCTGCCTTTTTCTTTCGCAAGGAGGCATGGATGGATTAAATCAGGGATAAAAAGTGAGTGAATTGTAATAGCATGGGAAAGGAAGAGCAATGAGACTGGATAAATTTTTGAAAGTGTCCCGCCTGATTAAAAGGCGCACGGTGGCGAACGAGGCGTGTGACGCGGGACGCGTGACGGTGAATGGAAATGTCGCGAAAGCATCCGCCAAGGTGAAGGTGGGCGACATTATTGAGATTGCGTTTGGCACAAAGAACGTCAAGGTCGAGGTACTCGCGCTTGCAGATACCACGAAAAAAGAAGAGGCGAAAGAATTGTTCCGATATTTATAGGAAACGAATCATATTTCCCACATTCCCCACATATAAATAAAAAGTAGGATACGGGGAGGAGGGGTTGTATGGATGAACGACAGACAGTCAAATCGCACAAGTTGATTATTAATAATCGAAAAACGAGTACGGTGACGGGAGTGTTGGATGTGCTCTCCTTTGATTTGAACGAGATTTTATTGGAAACGGAGCAGGGGATGCTGATGGTAAAGGGAAGTGATTTGCATGTCAATCGCCTGACCGTGGAGAAAGGCGAGATTGACATGTCCGGAACAATAGACAGTATTTCTTACTCCGATATAAAACAGGCAGGTGTCCAGGGCGAAAATTTCTTTGCGAAATTGTTCCGTTAGGATATGCCTATGATATTGGGGATTGGGAAAGAAACGGCCATTCTTTTATATGCGGGATTGTCGGGCGTGATTGTATTTTTGAGTTATCAGGTGTTGTATTTGTTTCGCCGGCTGTTTAGGCATTCCGCCGTCATGATCGGGATTGAAGATTTGCTGTACTGGGTTGTAGTGAGCGTATACTTGTTCCACCAAATGTATAAAACTATATATGGTAGTATAAGGTGGTTCTTTGCTCTAGGAGTTGTATTGGGGTGTTTGTTTGCCTGGACGGGGAAAAAATTGTCAACGGAAATCTGGAGGAAATGGCAGAAAAGCCTTGAAAAAAAGCGGAAAAAAAGATAAAATAGTTATGTTATACTCGCATGCGCGGGAAGAAAAGCCGACATGGCAGTGGAGGCCAGGGGAGTCTGGCATGGATATCAGGACAAGGTGAGTAAATCGTGATGAAGGGGAAAAGAAGGGGAGGACAAGGTGGGAAACGGCTCGTCCCCAGACGAAAATCGATACTTTATCGTCACAAGAAAAGTGTGATGGTTATCTGCGCGGTGCTGGGACTGCTCATGGGAGTTTTGGGAGCCGGTTCCGTTCGCTTGTGTGCGAAAATCGACTCTTACAAGCAGCAGGAGGCGGAATTGCAGTCACAGATAGAGGAAGCGAAAAAACGTGCGGAAGAGATAAAGGCATATGAAGAGTATGTTCAAACCGACGATTACGTCAAAGACGTAGCGGAAGAGAAGTTGGGGCTGGTTGATCCTGAAGATATTGTATTTAAGCCTCAAGAGTGAAAATGATGGGAAGGTAAATTACATAGACGTTATTACATAAGACGACCTCTGGGAGAAGAATCCCGGAGGTCGTTTTGTATGAATAAGGAAGTTGTGCTGCCACTAAACTCGAAAACACCTCGTTAAGTGACCCACAACTACATTCGCACGTAGGCATCCAAAACACGGATGCCAAGAGCTTATGGTAAGGAGGTTGTGCTATCATGGAAAATGGACAAGTATTGCATGTAAGTCCATATGCGGTTCAGATTGAACGGTTTGCGGATTCATTGACGCAGATTTCACATACAGTCAAAAAAATGGAAGGGAGAAAGAATTTTTTTACCGGGGAAGAAGTGGACAACATGTTCGGCCAAGTAAAAAACGGTCTATGCGCGAATTGTGAGAAGTGCGCGTGGTGCTGGGAGGAAGATTTTATACATACCTATCAGATGGGGTACGAGGTGCTTTCGGCGGTGGACTCTTACGGAAGCGAGCTGAATACGGAGATTAGGAGGAAGCTGTCGCAAAGATGCGTACAAGCCCCGCGATATTTGCGCAGGCTACTCGGCACGTTTCAGGAGGCGAAGCAGGACATGATGTGGAAGAACCGTATGGCGCAAAGCCGGGAGGGCTGTGCCATCCAATTGGACACGTTTGCGGAAATGCTGCGGGAAACCTCGAAAGAACTGGAGGACAGCCTGGTGACGGACGAGCGTATGGAAAAACGGTTGATTTCCGGGCTTAGACGAAAAGGAGTCCGGGTTTTGAATTGTTATTTTTTTATGAATCGTAACGGGAAATACGAGATTCATCTGACCGCGCGTTCCATGCAGGAAAAATGCATCACAATGAAAGAAATCGTAAAAGAGATTTCCGACATTACGGGGAAACAGATGGTGGCGGCATCGGGACAAGGCCAGACATTGGGACGTGAATATATGACGATTGCATGTCTGGAAGGGCCGGGCTATCATGTCATGCAGGGAGTCGCACGTATCGGGAAGGACAAAAGCCCGGTGTCAGGGGATAATTTTATGGCTTGTGAATTGCCGGGAGGCAGGCAGGCGATTGCCTTATCGGACGGCATGGGTTCAGGGGAGAAGGCGTGTCGCGAGAGCACGCAGGTGATTGAGCTTTTGGAGGAATTGCTGCTGGCGGGATTTCCGGAAAAAATGGCGGTTCAAATGATTAACACCACGCTCGTGATGGGACGGGAGGAAATTCATTATTCTACGGTGGACATGGGCATTTTTGACTTGTATGATGGAACCTGCGAATTTGTCAAGGCCGGAGCTTCCTCTACATTTATCAAAAGGAAAGACGGCGTGGAACGGTTGACCTCGACCAGCCTGCCAATCGGCGTGGTTCATAAAATTGAACTGGAGTCCATAGAATGCCAGCTTGAGGACGGGGATTTTGTCATCATGATGACGGACGGCGTGCTCGACGCGCTGCCGGTGGCGGAACAGGACGTGCTGTTGTCGACCATTATCGGCGGGAGCGACTTGGACAACCCGCGGGAGATGGCGCAGCATATATTGAAACAAGTGATGAATTGGACGGGAGAAGCACCGCAGGACGACATGACCGTCCTGGTGGCCGGAGTGTGGCGGTATTAGCGTCCTTCCGTGAAAAGCTTACAATTCGTGCTTGCATTTTTAGGAGGAATTGATTATAGTTTACATATGAAAAAAATAGTGGAATATATGGAAGAACATCATATGCTTGTCCGGGGCGACCGGGTGATTGCAGGTGTATCGGGCGGCGCGGATTCGGTATGCCTGTTTTGCGTACTTTCAGAACTGAGGGATAAGCTTGGGTTTGAGCTTGTGGCCGTACATGTAAACCATGGGCTTCGGGGCGAGGCCGCAGATGCGGACGAGCGATTTGTAGAGACGTTGTGTGAGAGGCACCGGGTTCCTTTGGAGATTTTCCATGTGGAATTGGAATTAATTGCAAAAAATAGGAAACAATCATTGGAGGAAGCCGGAAGGAACGTTCGGCGGGAGGCCTTTTTGGCCGCTCTTAGAAAATATGGGGCAAATAAAGTCGCCCTTGCGCACCATCAAAATGACAATGCGGAAACACTTTTGTGGAACCTTTGCCGTGGAAGCGGGCTGACGGGGGTTTGCGGAATCCGCCCGGTCAGCCATCTGACAGAGGTGGGGGGATGCGTTTACATCCGCCCGCTTTTGTGCATGACGCGGGAGGAAATAGAAAGGTTTTTGAAGGAACGCGGACAGACGTATTGCACGGATGAGACAAATGCGGAGACGGAGTATACGAGAAACCGTCTCAGACACCTCGTGCTGCCGGTACTGGAGCGGGAAGTCAACACGCAGAGCGTGAAACATATGAATGAGACGATGCGGCAGATGCTGGAAGTGCGGGAGTACATGGAGTCGCAGGCGAGGGCGGCATTGCCGGAGTGCGTGGCATGGGAATCGGAGGGGCACTGCCTGATTTATGAAGAACATTTTGGAAGCTATCCCCATGTGTTACAAACATTTATGCTGCGGGAGTGTATCGGGAGCATGCAGGGAAATCTGACCAATCTGGGGCAGGTTCATATAGAGGAAGTATTGGGATTGTTCGGCAGGCAGGTGGGAAGAGGGATTCATTTGCCGAAGGGCATGACGGCCCGGCGCGTATACGAGGGGGTCGAGCTGTGCGCGGAGACGGCAGTGGCAGGAGCTTTGGCGGTTCCAATCAATCTTTCCGGTGAAACATGGCTGCCGGAATGGGGAATCATGGTACGCTGCAAGGTTTTTGAAAAAACATTTTCTTTTTCTATGAAGGAAATACCAGAAAAACTCTACACGAAATGGTTTGACTATGGTATAATAAAAAAAGGTGTCTCTATTCGGGGGCGGGAGCCGGGCGATTTTATCACGATTGATAGGTTCGGCCATACCAAGAAGCTGAAATCGTGGTTTATCAATGAGAAGATTCCGGCCTGTGAGCGGGCGGGGATTCCGCTGCTGGCGTGCGGAAACGACATCTTGTGGATTATCGGGCATCGAATGAGCAGTGCCTACCAGGTAAGGGAGCAGACGCGGCATATTCTCCAGGTGGAGGTGCTAAGTTCCTAATACAAGAGAAAAATGGAGGAAGAAAAATGGCGGAGACGATTCGTGTGTTAAAATCGGAAGAAGAAGTGGATGCCAGAATCCGGGCATTGGCGGAACAGATTGACGCGGAATATGCCGGAAAGCAGATTTACATGGTCGGCATTTTAAGGGGCAGCGTGTTTTTCATGTGTGAACTGGCCAAGAGAATCAGCGTGCCGGTAATCCTGGACTTTATGTGCGTCAGCAGCTACGGCGACGGCACGAAGTCCAGTGGAAACGTGCGGATACGCAAGGATTTGGACGGGGACGTCGTGGGGCAGGACGTGCTGATCGTGGAGGACATTATTGATTCGGGAAACACCCTTTCCAAATTGAAAAAGGTCTTGCAGGAGCGAAATACAAATAGTGTCCGCATCTGCACTTTGTTGGACAAGAAAGGGCGCAGGGAAGTGGAAATCGAAGCGGATTACGTGGGCTTTACCATTGAAAATGAGTTCGTCGTGGGATATGGTCTTGATTATGCCCAAAAATATAGAAATCTTCCATATGTTGGCGTGGTGGAAGGCATCGAGGAATAGGAAGGAGCTTGAAAGACATTGAACGAAGGTAATAGACGGGCCGGGATTAATCCGGTGTCCTTTGGATTGTTTATTGTATTTATATTGGTACTACTCTGGATTGCGGGGCAAAACCAGATGCGCAGGCAGGAGATGACGTACCCGAGGTTCTGCCAGGAGGTAAAGGCGGGAAACATTGAAGATGTTTATATACAACAGAACGAGGAGGTGCCGACCGGCACGGTCATTGCCACCTTGTCTGACAGCGGGGCGTCCGTCAGGGTTTACGTGTCGGACGTGTCGGACGTGCAGGAGCTGCTTGAGAATTATGAACTGGATTATGCCAACAGCAACGTGGCGGAAAATAAGTGGCTTCGGGAGATTGTGCTTCCCACCGCGCTTTGCCTGGCGGCGGTTTTGATTATTTTTGTAATGATGAATCGCCAGGGCGGCGGGGCCAATGCCAAGGCGATGAATTTCGGGAAAAACCGTGCGAGGATGAATTCGCCGGAGGACATGAAGGTGACGTTTGACAGTGTGGCGGGCTTGAAAGAGGAAAAAGAAGAGCTGCAAGAGATTGTGGATTTCTTAAAGAACCCGAAAAAATATATCAATGTCGGCGCGCGCATTCCCAAGGGCGTATTGCTTGTGGGAC
>CATLEQ010000012.1 GCA_949915905.1 uncultured Lachnospiraceae bacterium
CCATGCTTTACCGAAATGTGGAAAAATAGATGCGGGTATCGTGTGGCTGGAAGTCTTGATAATACGGATCGGATTATGAGGGATACTTTTTGGATTGGAGTTTATCCGGGAATGAGTGATAGGGTGATTGATTATATGGCAGACACATTGAATCAAGCAGTGAAAGTATTGGAGAAGAAATAATGCAAGTAAATAGAACTTTAATTATCGCTGAGATAGGGGTCAATCACAATGGTGACTATGAAACGGCAAAGAGAATGATAGAAGTGGCAAAGGAATGTGGAGCGGATATTGTAAAGTTTCAGACCTTTAATGTTGATGCCATGGTATCAAAACATGCGAAAATGGCGCAGTATCAAAAGCAAAATATTGGAGAGGAAAAGAGTCAAAAGGAGATGCTTTCAGAGCTAGCATTGACTTATAAACAGTTTGAAGAACTTGCAGATTATTGTAAAAGAGTGGAAATTGGTTTTCTTTCTACACCATTTGACATTGAAAGTATAAAATTTCTCAATAGTATACAACAACTATGGAAAGTACCTTCTGGTGAGATTACGAATTACCCATATCTTGTTGAGATAGCAAAAACCCGGAAGAAAGTAATTCTATCGACGGGTATGAGCACGTTGGAGGAAGTTGGAAATGCGTTAGAGGTGCTTTCGCAAAATGGTGCGTCGGATATTGTTTTGTTGCACTGCACTACTGATTATCCGACCTCCATGGGGGATGTTAATTTAAATGCAATGCTAACATTACAAAATAGGTTTGGACGTTCAGTAGGTTATTCTGATCATACAAGAGGTATCGAAGTAAGTGTTGCGGCCGTAGCAATGGGCGCGACAGTTATAGAAAAGCATTTTACATTGAATCGAGATATGTTAGGACCAGATCATAAAGCAAGTATAGAACCCGATGAATTAAAAGCGTTAATATCAGCAATTCGAAATGTTGAACGTGCGAAAGGAAGTTTCGAAAAGAGTCCTACTGCAACTGAAGAACAGAATCGTGAGGTCGCGCGAAAAAGTATTGTGGCTGCGAAGAAAATCAAAAGAGGTGAATTATTTACTTTCGAAAATCTCACGACCAAAAGACCTGGCAATGGTATTTCTCCAATGGAGTGGAAAATGTTGATTGGGCAAAAGGCGAGTAGGGATTTTGAGGAAGATGAATTGATTGAAACGTGACACAAATGTAATAGGAGAGTAGAATAATGCGAAAACAGATAGGTGTTTTAACAGCAACAAGAGCGGAATTTGGGCTTTTAAAGCCTTTAATTATAGGATTGCTAAAAGAGGAATTCTGTGAGACAAAAGTGCTGGTTACGGGTACACATTTATCATCTGCATTTGGAAGCACGTATAAAGAAATTGAAGAGGCTGGAATTCCTATTGAGAATAAGATTGAGTGTATTATGGAGGGGGACGCGCCGCGAGATATTTCCAATAATATGGCGATGGCTATAATGGGTTTTGGAAAATATTTTGATAAGAATAGATTGGATCTTCTTATAGTTCTTGGGGATCGCTATGAAACTATGGCGGTATGCATTGCAGCAATGAATGCTAAAATTCCTATCGCGCATATTCATGGCGGAGAATCAACAGAGGGAGTAATCGATGAGGCAATAAGACATTCAATTACGAAGATGAGCCAGATTCATTTTGTTAGTACAGAGATTTATCGAAAGAGAGTGATTCAATTGGGTGAACATCCAAATCGAGTATTTAATGTGGGAGCACTTGCTGTTGAAAATATAAAAAACACAGATTTTTTGTCAAAGGGAGAATTAGGAAAAGAACTAGGAATTGAAATAGAAGGCAAGTACGGTATTGTGACATTCCATCCAGTAACATTAGAGGATGGCGATGATGTGGAACAGTTTGAACAGATTCTTGCCGCTTTAGATGAATTCCCTGACATATTATTTATCATAACAAAGGCGAATGCTGATGCGGGGGGGAGGAGAATCAATAAAAGAATTGATGAATATGTTAAAACAAAAAGAAATGTTGTTGCAATTACTTCGCTTGGAGTCAGACGATATCTTAGTGCATTAAAAGAGTGCATAGTGGTTATAGGAAATTCATCAAGCGGCATTAGTGAAGCTCCTTGTTTACATGTGCCAACTGTAAATATTGGTAGTAGACAGAAAGGCAGACTTATGCCCGCTAGTGTTCTATGTTGCGAACCTATAAAGAGTGCTATTGTAGATGCAGTTAATCAGGCGGTTAGTGAGGAGTTCCATGAGAAAATTCAGTCCATGATAAATCCATTTGGAGACGGAGAAACTTCTGTGAAAATTATTGAAATCCTTCGATTGATGTTTGAAAAAGAAGAAAATATCGGAGTTATCAAGAAATTTTATGATATTGAGTTAGAAACACCAAGAAAAATAAGTTGCGGTGAGTGTGTATAAGATGTTGGGGGGAGAAAATATTGCGGTGAGGGAGGATATGGCAGATGCGAATGATTTTCATGGGGCGAAAAAAATATGCAGCTGAAATGCTAAAGTGGACTATTGCTCAAGGGATAGAGGTACGGTTTGTATGTACAGACGTACAGAATACAAATTCATCAATAATAAAAGTGACCAAAGAGAATAATATTCCTATAATAACGATGGAAGAGGCAGAAGAGTATGTTCAGACACATAAGGAAGATATTGACATTGTAGTTTCATATCTTTACTGGCGAAAAATAAGAAAGCCGTTGATTGATATTCCAAAGTATGGTTGTATAAATTTCCATCCAGCCATATTGCTGGATTGGCGTGGTTGTGCTGGATACAATATTGCAATTTTGAAAAAGCTATCCGAGTGGGGAGCGACAGCTCATTATGTTGATGAATCCATAGACACTGGAGCTATAATAAAAGTGTACAAATTCAATTTTGATTGGAGAATAGAGACGGCGTACTCATTGGAAAAGAAAACGCAAAATATACAGATGGAACTATATAAAAGCGTGATATGGGACGTTTTGGAAAAAGGAAAGTTAGATTGTACGAAGCGAGAAATAGGAATGGGTACATATATTTCTAAGAAAGAAATGATTGAAATGATGAAAATTGATTTAGAAAAATTAGAGGAAATAAATTTGGATTTGATGATAAAGGCATTTGGGTTTCCAACGTATGATGGTGCAGGGTTCGAAGTAAATGGAAGGTTTTATACGCTTATTAACCGAGAAATTTTGGAAACTTTGAAAGAATCAGAGAACTATTGGCCGTAGATAAGTGTTAGAAACCATAAAGTAAAGGAATTTAATTAACGGTTAATCTCGGAAACTCATCAAGATGTTGAAGGAATTGTGCAAATGTGAAAGAGGATTCGGTATTGCTTTGGGGCGAGAGTATTAAAATGTTGTCCAATCGGTCGATTTTGTACCTGACATCTAGGTGGATACAGATGCCTATGAGCATGCTTCGGAATGAAAAGTGATTCTTGCCTTGTATTTTCAGGTGTTGTAGGCAGTAGTCATTTAGGACTCTGTCATTTACCTGCTTAACCCGCGGTGTGCTTGCCATATATTTTCGTGTATTGTTCGGAATTCTGGGGGGGATTGTGGGGATAGAAGCGCAAGTTGCCATGGTTCTTTATATGGAACGTGCGTCTGTAGTTCCTGGGGAAACACGTCCCTATGTGCGGAAAAGAGTCAATGTGTATTCACTGGAGTGGGTAACACTATTTGCATGCATCCTTGATGGAGGCGTTGCACCAAGGGCACAAGAGGATGGGCAAAAAAGTATTGATTCGGCATATTTGTGCAGCATGTACCGAGAACCAATGCACATGTTGCAAAGTTCTAGGAACAATATCAAAATTACAGAACCAGCGGACTTTTATATCTGCCGTGCGTTGTATGATGCCCAGGAGAACTGGCAGATATTTGGATTGTAAAAAATATAGAAAGAAAGTAACCACATATTAAGAAAAACATGTTGAAATTTATGTTATAACCATGATGGGGGGCTTCTTGTGGCTGCAGACGTCGGCTAAAGTTTTCTGCTGGCCCCGCAGGGGAATCTGGGAATATGGGACGACCAGGGATGGCAGGAGCGCATGCGTGGTTTTACATTCGCGACATCGGACACGCTGTACAAGGAGGGAAACCAGATGAAGACATCAAATCATGGGTGTTTTGAAGAATGCAAGAGCAAATTTCTCGATTGCGATTTCTTGTGAATGATGTATAATGTTTTGAGATTATCTGTTTATCTGTCAGGAAGGGATGCGCGTCTAGTAACCTATAAAAGATTGGAAAATCAAGGCTTTTTGCGATATGTGCCGGTGGTTGGATGCCTGATTGTCAGCCTTAGGTCTCTTTCAATTCCAGAAGATGTGATTGTAAATCAACTGGTGGAGAGATATCAGTTAAATAAGGGAGAGGCAAATGAATTTCTGGTACAAAAGTAGCATCGTTACGAAATCCATCGGTAAGTTTGTGTAAAGCTCCCGGCCAATCAACATGGCGATTGGCCGGAATTTTTATCTGCTGCGTTGTCGTCAATCGACGTAGCCCGCTACGCCTCATTCCTCCGCCTTGCGGATGGAAGTTCATTCTGCGCCGTTTTGCTAAACATCAACGGGACAAGACATTGATGTTATTTTTTCAATCACGCAGCGATGCGGCTTGTTTTTATCATCTTTGTCGTAGTTCACGCCGACCAACAAAATTTCCCCCGAATATCCTTCCAGTGCTTGTGTGTATTGTCTTTCTTTAATCTGTTCGATGGCGGTTCTGGCGGATTTGTCGTATTTCAATTCGACCACGATGGCGGGCTTGTCGCTAAACGGCAGCGGCAGGAAGACGACATCCGCGAAGCCCCGCCCGGTTGGCAGTTCCCGAATCATCTTGTAATTCTTTCTCGCGCTATAGTATGCGAGTCCGATGGCGCAAGCGAGTGAATTTTCATCATTGTAGGTCAAAATCGAGGCCACTTCCATGTGCGCCATGTCAAGTCCTTCGGCGACCCGTGCCTCGTCACAGAGGAGCGTGTCTTCAAGGAGCTGGTCAGAGGCTTTAAGGACGCGCATAACTTCCGTCCACCCACCGACACTCATTGCGTTTTCGAACTCTCTGATGATTTCTTTATTTGGAATAAATGCTTCCTCTTTTTCGGAATCATATCCAAGATAGCCGAGGTGAATCAGCAGTGTCAAGACATCGTCCTTGATTCTAAAATTGCGCATGTCGTTCTGGAAGCTGCGCGTATTCACTTTGACGCGTTCGCCGCCAAGCATTTTCACGATGTCGGCACGAAGCCCTTCGAAATCCATGTCGATATAGGGCTTTAGCGCGTCGTAAGTTTCCGTGGAAGTCCAATAGTTTAAAAACTTTCGGCGCTGCATTGCCTCCACGATGGATTTGGGATTATATATGTGTGGAAAATTGGTCAGTTGATAACCGTCATACCAACTGCTCGCCTGGGCAAAATCCATGTCAAAACGTTTGCAGAGTGCCTTCACCTCGTCCTCCGTAAAGCCCGTATACTCTTCAAAAAAACCTTGATCCGTCATCGAGTATTCCCAGAACATATTTAACGCCGAATGTAACCCGTACTTTTTGACGGGCAGAATCCCCGTCATGTAGGCAAGGGCAACATAGGTCTGGTCTTTTAGGAGGTTGCGCAAGAAATCAAGGTATTGTTTTTGTAACTCCTCGGATTCCTGGCGTTCACGCATCACGCAGTCCCACTCGTCAATCAGGAAAATGAATTGTTTCCCGGTTTTTGCGTAAATCTGTTCCAGTGCGGCAGCGAGAATGTTTTCTTGTTCAAGAAACAATTCCCCATATGTTTCACGAATTTCACGAAGTACTACTTGCTCCAAATAGTTTGTCAAATTTTGTCCTTTTGTTCGAATCAGGAACTGTTGCATGTTTAAATAAACCACGTCATATTGGTTTAAATGCTCATCAAAAGAAGAATCTTGTTCGATTTTCAACCCCGCGAACAATTCTCTGGAATCGCAGCCTCGACCATAATAAGCAGCCAACATCTTGAGTGCCATGGATTTCCCGAAGCGGCGCGGCCTGCTGACGCAGACAAACCGTTCTTCCGTATTCAAAAGTTCATTCGTGCACGCAATCAGCCCGGTCTTGTCCACGTATATTTTAGAATGGATGGCCTGCTCGAAGCCCTTGTTATCCGGATTTAGGTAAATTCCCATAAAATGCCTCCTTGGATATGTGATGCTTTTATAAATCTTGTGCTAATCATCATCGGATACATGTAATTTGTTGCCTTATTCTCAATAAAGACAGTATATCACGTTTTCCTTTATTGCAAAAGTCTGTTTTTTTCTGCCTCTCATGCCCCCTCCGGATGATAAATCTCATAGAGCTTCTCGTAGAGTCCCGAAAGCTTTCCGTAGATTTTTTTAAACACTTCCTCGTAAAGTCGTTCGTAAATTGCATGTTGTTTCATGTCCGGTTCGAACACGTCCTTTTTTTGAACCATGGATGCTACCGCTTCCTCATAATTTTGGAACACGCCCAGTCCGACAAATGCCGCCATCGCACATCCCACGCCGGCGACTTCGTATGTCTGCGTCCGAATGGCCGGGATGCCGAACATGTCCGCCGTAATCTGGCAGATTTCACTGCTCTGTGAGCCGCCGCCTCCGAGATAGAGCTCCTGGAATTTGTGTCCGGCCCGTTGTTCCATCAGCCGCATTCCGTCCATCAATGCAAAGTTAATTCCCTCTATAATGGCGCGGTAAATGTGAATCCGGGTGTGTTGGTCGGAAAAGCCGATTACCGCGCCCCTTGCGGTCGGCATCGTGACGTTCGGTGTAAAATATGGCTGAAACAGCAGGCCGTCGCATCCTGCGGGGATTTCTTCCAGCCGCTGGTTTAAGAGTTCCTCTGCGGAAACTCCGAATTCCTCCGCTTCTCTCATTTCCTTTTCCGCAAATTCCGTCTTGAACCATGAAATCAACCAGTATCCGCGGAATATCTCGATTTCCGGCGTAAATCTTCCCTGGATAATGGAATCATAGGGGGGAATGAATCGTTCCGGTTCCAAATATTTGTCCAGGGTAAACGTGATTGTCGCCGTGGTTCCGAGCCCGATTGCCGCTTTTTGGGGAGTTATGCATCCCATCCCTAAAATTTCACATGCCTTGTCAGAGCCGGAGGCGATTAACTTTGTTCCTTGCAAAAGTCCCGTCGCCTCTGCAGCCTGAGCCGTAATCGTCCCCAAGACTTCGCCGGACTCTTTGATTTCGCAGAGCTTTTCCGGCTCCACGTCAAATACGGGGCGCGTCAGTGCACTTTTTCGTTGCCATGACCGGGTCTGGCTGTCAAACGGAATGTGCCCTACCAGGCTTGCCGCCGTGTCCACCATCTGCCCGGTGAGTTTAAAGATAAGGTATCCGCTTAGCAATAGGTATTTGTATGTCTTTTCCCATATTTGCGGCTCGTTCTGCCGAATCCAGTTACAATGTGATTTCTGATATTGCACGTTTGCCGTCTCTTCCATCCCCACAGCCTTAAAAAGTAAGCGGGTGATTTGGGAGAGGTTGGGCTTCCCTTCCGCCTTCCGTTTGTCAAGCCACAAAATTGCCGGCCGTAAAGGGCGGCCGTCTGAACCAACACAGACCACCGTGTCCCGGATAGTAGTGATGGAGGCCGCCTCAACCTTTTCAAACAAATCCGGATAGTTTGCTTTTAAGTCCTGGGAAGCCCGGCAGATATTATCATAATAAAAGTCCGCGTCTTTCTCGGCCCAGTCCGGATAAGGTGATTCATACGGCATTTCGTGTTTGACCTGGCTTTTGGCCAGGATTTCACCGTGCTGATTGATTAAGAGAGCCCTCGAACTTTGCGTCCCGACATCGTACACGAGCACAATTCGATCTTTCATTATGAGTCCCCCCTTTCCCCGCTACTGGATATCTTCACGCAGGAAATGCTTTTCTTCTTCCTTCAAGTCCAGTCCGAGGGTGCCGCCCGGATTCATGTTGTTGTCCGGGTCAAAATACTCTTTGAGTACCTTGAATACGCCGTATTCTTTTCTGCCAAGCTGTCCCTCAAGCCATGGCGCGAACATTTTTCCGATTCCATGGTGGTGGCTCATTGATGCCCCGGATTTCTGAATCGCGTCCAGAATCGTGGCATGATAAGCCTTGAATGCATCCGCGTCCGACATTCTCGTGATGAAAATGAAATAAAGGTTCGCCCCTTGCGGGTAACAATGGGACATGTGGGTCGTGACGATCGTGTTTGGGAGCGCGTGGCAAACCTTGCGCACCTCCTTGTGGACTTTGGCCATATTGGACCAGTTCACGGTACATTCCAGCGTGTCTGTCATGATTCCGAAATCGAGCATGGTGTCTCTTAAGTAAGGATCATTGAATCTTCCCTTTTCCCAGCTCTTTGTCACGAACGAAGTGAGGCTCATGCCACCGTATTTGTGGGCGATTCTTTTTATGTTTTTGGCCACGTTTTTGGAAAATCCCTTTTCCCCGTCCGTAAATCCAAGGAACAAACAGCGCTTCATGTCTTCGTATCCGCGCAGGTTGAGGAGGTTCCACAAAGGAGTTTCGTCCACGTTGTAAAGGCGCAGCATCAGGTTCGTCTCTTCCGGATCGGACAAACGAAATACCGACGCATTTCCGGCCTCGCACTGCATCATTTCTCGTGCGGCCGCGCGTGCCACTTTCCAGTTTTTGAAAATAAAGGAGAAGCGTTTCCTGTTTTCCGGCATATAGCGGAATACTTTCAAGGTTACTTCCGTCAGTACGCCAAAGGCCCCTTCGCTGCCCATCATAATCTGGTTCAGGTTCGGTCCGGTGGCCTCTCGCGGATAATGGCTGGTCTGGATGGTTCCGATCGGGGTCGCGTATTTTTGAGAAAGCACGATGTCCGTGATACATCCATAATACGTGCTGTTCTGTCCGGCACCGCGGGTCACGACCCAGCCTCCCACGCTGCTGTATTCAAAGGATTGCGGAAAGTGTCCGCAAGTATAAGCCCGCTTTGCTCCGTAAAGCTGCTGCGCGTGGTTTAACGCGTCTTCCAATTGTGGGCCGGAGATTCCGCTCTGTACGGTAATCGTCTGATCCACCTCGTTGAATTTAAGCACTTTGTTGAAATGCCTGCGCATGTCGAGGGACACGCCGCCCTTGGTCGGCTCCACGCCCATGGTCACGCTGCTGCCCCCGCCATATACGTAGAGCGGAATCTTGTGCTTCGTACAATAGGCCACGATTTTTTCGATTTCTTCCGTCTCCTTTGGATAAAGAACCACGTCCGGAAGGCTGTCAATCCGGTGCTGGCGCAGCCTTGCCGCGTCATACCCGGTCTTTCCGTAAGCGACCGCGAGCCGTGGATAATCTTCCGTCGTCACGTTCTCTTTTCCCAAGATTTCTTCGAAAGCCTCCAGATGCACCTTGTCGAGGTTGCAGGGAGCGTCCAGTTTGACCGGACTCATGCCGATATCTCCCGCGTAGGACTTGAAGTCCTCATCCGTCATCTTGAACTTTTCCTTCATCATGTTATATAGGGACTCTTTCGGATACTTTACAAAATCCGGATCCCCCCACCGGAAGATGGAGCGGTAGCTGTCTTTGGGCGCCGCCTCCTTCACCCATTTTGGTTCAAAGCCTTTATACGGTTTGGTACTCATGATTTTTCCCTCCATTCATTACATCACTTGTGACGATGACGTCCACGCCCAGTCCCAGCACGTCCGGGATCAGCACGTCACCTCGTTTGACCCGTCTGTCAACCACGATGTTGTTTATTTCTTTCATTACGTCAAAAATTCTTTCTTTGGGAATTTCTCCCGAAACCCGGACGGGTACTACCGGCGTTTCGGGATACGTGGTGCGCGCCGTGCTGCAAATCGTCCGCATCGGGTGCGTCAGTTCGGCAATCGCGAATGTCTCGCCCCGGGGGCAGGCGTTTCCGGTCACGCGAATTCCGCCTTCCGTTTCATCCACTTGCAGCAGGCATCCGTTCGGGCAGGTAATACAAGTCAATTCCCTCATTTTGCATCGCCTCCTTTTCGAATGGACACGCGTACTTTCGAAGCACCGTTCAGATGAAATTTCCCAAAATCCATTTCCAGGCGTTCCATTTCCGGCGGTTTCAAATTTCTGTATTTTTTTTCGAATACGGTTTTTCCGTCCGCCTCGATATGGAGAATTCCCTGCGGCAGCGTCTCTTTGCTTCGAAAATATAGGGTCACTTTGTCCGTTCCAAAGTCCAGGTTCAATTTCTGGGGAACCAGGTATTGCAAGGAGGCATCCGCATCGAGCGATACGCTTCGCCCTCCCGGCCGCCATGTCTTTTGATATCCGGCGGCCGCCTTTCCGGCCAGTTCCCCGCTTTCCGAGACATAGTCCACAAGGTCGTTGACATGGAGTGCGTTTCCGCAGGAAAATACGCCGTCTATGTCCGTCATGAACAGATTGTCACAGATAGGGCCTTTTGTGTGCGCGTCCAGCGAAACACCCAGACTTTCTGCCATCTCGTTTTCGGGAATCAATCCGACCGACAAGATTAGCGTGTCGCATTCCACTTTCCGCTCCGTTCCCGGAATCGGGCGCATCGCGTCGTCCACTTTTGCGATTTCCACTGCCGTAAGCCTTCCGTCGCCAAACACCCTTGTCACGGTGTGGGACAAATAAAGCGGAATCCCGTAATCTTCCAGACATTGTACCAGGTTTCTGGTGAGCCCGGACGGCTCCGGCTTCACTTCGTAGACACCCTCGACTTTTGCCCCCTCCAGGGTCAGGCGGCGTGCCATAATCAGGCCAATGTCCCCGCTTCCTAAGATGACACATTTTTTCGCCGGCATTTCTCCCAGGAGGTTTACGAAATGCTGCGCCGTTCCGGCCGTAAAGACTCCGGCGGGTCTTGTGCCATGTATGGATACTTGCTTCGCCGTCCGTTCCCGGCATCCCGTGGCAAGTATGATGGTTCGGGTCTGATAGTTTTGCACACCTTTTTGGTTTACCGCCGTAATCAGAAATACGCCTTCTTGTTTTCGAATGTCCGTCACGAATGTCAAAACCTCGTATTCTATGTGCAATTCATGAAACTCTTCCTCGAAGCGTTCCACGTATTCCGGGCCGGATAATTTTTCTCCGAATCGAAGAAGTCCGAACCCGTCGTGGATGCATTGCTTGAGAATGCCGCCCAGACGCTCTTCCCGCTCTAAAAGAAGCACCCGGGAGCCTTCTTTTTTGGCCGAGATTGCCGCGGAGAGTCCGGCGGGGCCTCCGCCAATCACAAGTACGTCATAGTCTGGCATTATTTCACCTCCTTCGTCTTACCGAAACTGATTACAGAATCTTCGCCGGATTTTTTCACTTGTTCGATCGGAACCTGTAAATATTCGCTGATGATTTTGGTCACTAACGGCATGCAAAAGCCTCCCTGGCATCGTCCCATTCCCGGCCGCACGCGCTTTTTGACCCCGTCCACCGTCGTGACCGGAATCGGGGATTTCAGCGCGTCAAGGATTTCGCCTTTGCTGATTTCCTCGCACCGGCAGACGATGACTCCATAATCCGGATTCTCATGAATCAGGCGGTTTCGTTCTTCTTCTGGAAGGTTCCGTACTTGTGGGATGCCTTTCCTTCGCGGATTGAAGCTTTCGTTTCGGCTGACCTCTTTCTGCTTTCTCAATTCATTTACCGCCATTTTTGCAATATCTATCGCGACGGCGGGTGCCGTGGTCAGTCCCGGCGACTGAATCCCGGCGCAGTGAATCAGGTTCTTGGTATTCCGGCCGTTTTCTATCACGAAATCTTCCTCGAAGGTGGCCGGGCGCACGCCGGTAAAATACGTAATGATGTCTCTTTCCGAAAGGTCTTTTGCCGTCAGCTTTTGTTTCTCAAATACGGCATCAATGCTGGATTGTTCCGTCGCGAAATTTTCTTTCTCATAGGTTTCGACGGCGTTCGGTCCCACGAGCAGATTGTGGTGGGCGGTGTGGAGTATCCCTCCGCCTTTCGTGTGCGCCGCGTTGTTTTTCAGTTTCTTGATGGAAGAAATGCTTTTTACAAGGCTTCCGGTTTTCTTGTCGAGGATGGAATTGGTTCCCTTTCGCGGATGGATTGAGAAAAAACGGTCACCCGCCATGGCGGCGACATCCTCCGCAAACACTCCCGCCGCATTGATGACCAGGCGTGGATAAACGGTTCCCCGGTTCGTTTGGACGCTTCGAATCGTGCCGTCAATCACTTCCATCCCCAGCACGGCCGTGTTCAGGCTCACGGTCGCACCGTTTTGCACGGCATTTTCCCCGTAGGCGATGGTCAGGCCGTATGGGCATACACAGCCGGCACTTGGGTTGTAGAGGGCAAATTTAAAATCGGGATTTAGGTTTGGCTCCCTTCGGTGCAGGTCTTCCCCCGAGATAAGCCGTGTGTCGGTCACCTTGCAAATATATCGCCGCTGCCATGCATACATGCGGATGAAGGGATATGCCGATTTGTCGGTAAAGCCGACATATTGCCCGCATCTTCGAAAAGGAACGTCCAGTTCTTCGCAAAGCTTGCCAAACATGCGGTTGCCCCGCACGACGTATTTTTGCTTTAGCGTCCCACGCCCCAAATCCACGCCGGGGTGCACCTCCCCGTCATTTCTTCCGGATGCCTGCAGTGCCAGGTCCGCCTCCTTGTCGACGAGCAGCACGTCCAGTTTCCAGCGTGTCAATTCTCTGGCAATGCTGCATCCGGAGATGCCGCCGCCGATAATCAATACGTCAGGCTCTTTTCCGTCCAACGCCTTGTCTTCAATCGGTGGAATTCTCATGGGCGGGATATGTACGCCCTCCGCCACCAGGTCATTGACCACATGGAAACCCGGCCGTTTCGTCACGCACATGCTGCAAGCCTTGACGACGGCGTCCCAGTCGGGTAAATGTCCGGACACGCGAATGATTTTTCCTTCAATGGTCACGTTTACCGCTTCGCCGAATTGCTTTTTTAACTTCCGGTTCAGCTTTTTTTCCAGGATTTCCGTATCCATTTCTTCACTTCCTTTCATGAGTCGCCCGCGCGACCGACTCTATAAGTGTATCTTACCAGATGAAGTCGCCAAAGTCAATACTTTGTTTTTGCTTGCAATCGCAAGCAAAAGCGGATATAATATTATAGTGAACGACAAAATAGTTTGCCGTTCACTATAAAAAAGAGGAGGTAATATTATGGCAAACACATCCGCTGTATATGCAAGAATAGATACCAACTTAAAGAATGGTGCTGAGGGAATCTTGTCTCAGCTTGGCATTTCTCCATCAAGTGCAATTCAGATGTTTTATAGCCAGATTGTACTGAAGAAAGGAATTCCGTTTGATTTACGTCTTCCTTTGGAAAAGCCATTAGCTGTTGGTGCGATGACCAGAGAACGGCTTGATGCTGAACTTCAAAAGGGCGTTGATTCCATCGAAGCTGGAAAAGTATATTCTGCAGATGAAGTTGATATGGCACTTGCAAAGGAATTTGGCATATGACAGAAAATTATATGGTTAGTTATTCGCAGGATGCGCTTGATGATTTGAGAGAAATTTATGCCTACATTGCCAATGAACTTCTCGTGCCGGAGACCGCTGCTAATCAGGTGGGACGCATCAGAAAAGAGGTTCGTTCACTGGATTTCATGCCGGCTCGCCATGCATTAGTTGAATGGGAACCTTGGCATTCTATGGGAATGCACCAGTTGCCAGTAGATAATTTTATTGTGTATTATCTGGTTGACGATGAGGCAGGAACTGTCGTAGTGGTTCGTGTATTTTATGGCGGTCGTGACATCAAAGGAATCATTAATTCAAATGAATAGACAGTAACTACTACCAGTGAATCAAGGAGGGAGAGTTTATGGCGGCACCAAGGAAAGACAACGTGAAGGAATTGATTTTGAATGCGGCGGAAGAACTGTTAAAGCACAAGACATTGTCCGATATTTCTCTGGCGGAAATCGCGGGGCGTGCCGGAATCTCGAAGGGGACGCTTTATTATCATTATAAGAATAAAAACGATCTTCTTTTTGACATTATGGATAGGTATCTGGAAGAACAGTATGAGGACTTGATTGCCTGGACGGAGGACGAATCCAAGGATACTTCCCTCCACCGGCTGATAAAATACGTGTTGGAGCGTGACGTTTCCACGGCGAGCATGCGGCTTCACTTGTTTTATGATGCCATGATGGGGGACGAGCAGATTCGGGAGAAGCTTTTGAAACGTTACGGTGAATTTGCCGACGTTATATCAAAAAAAATCGGGGAACGTACGGATTCTGTCCCTTCTGACTTTTTGGCGTGGCTTCTCCTTCTCCTTTCAGATGGTTTGTATATCCATCAGACTCTGGAGAATCCATGCTTGAACGTACCCGACTTTATCAGGCAGTCGGAACGATTTTTAAGTAAGTAGGGATGCCGCTGGTCAAATTTACGTCCATTTCCCCGACCGGCTGGCGCGGCGAGTGACGGGGTCGGAAAAAGACTGGATATCTTCGAAAAAGGTCGAAAATCAACCTTGGCATTTTCAGTGCGATTTGTTACAATGAATGCAGGAAAATAAGACGTACGGAGGAGACTATTATGCATAAGTACATCATGGCCCTGGATTCGGGCACGACGAGCAATCGTTGTATTTTATTTAATGAAAGAGGAGAAATCTGCAGCATGGCGCAGAAGGAGTTCACGCAGCATTTTCCGCAGCCGGGATGGGTGGAGCACGACGCGTCGGAGATTTGGTCCACGCAGCTTGCGGTGGCCCGCGAGGCGATGAACCAGTTGCAGGTGACGGCGGCGGACATTGCGGCCATTGGCATTACCAACCAGCGGGAGACGACGATTGTATGGGACAAGAATACCGGCGCGCCGGTCTATCACGCGATTGTCTGGCAGTGCCGCCGGACTTCGCAGTATTGTGACAGTTTGAAGGAAAAGGGCTTGACGGAGAAGTACCGGCAGAAGACCGGCCTGGTGATTGACGCATATTTTTCCGCCACGAAGGTAAAATGGATTTTGGACAATGTCGAGGGCGCAAGGGAGCGGGCGGAGCGCGGCGAGCTTTTGTTTGGCACGGTGGAGACGTGGCTGATTTGGAAATTGACAAAAGGCGCGGTTCATGTCACGGATTATTCCAACGCCTCGAGGACGATGTTATTTAATATCAATACCCTGGAATGGGACGATGAGATTTTAGAGGAACTGGGCATTCCGAAATGTATGTTGCCGCAGGCGAAGCCTTCCAGCGAGATTTACGGGGAGAGCGACCCGAGCTTTTTCGGCGGGCGGATTCCGATTGCCGGGGCGGCGGGAGACCAACAGGCGGCATTGTTCGGGCAGACTTGCTTCGAAAAGGGCGAGGCGAAGAATACATACGGGACGGGATGCTTCCTTTTGATGAACACGGGAGAACAGCCGGTGTTCTCAGAGAACGGTCTCGTTACGACGATTGCCTGGGGCATGGACGGCAAGGTAAATTATGCCCTGGAAGGTTCGATTTTCGTGGCGGGGGCGGCCATTCAGTGGCTACGCGACGAGCTGCGCCTGATTGACAGCGCGTCGGACACGGATTATATGGCGCAGAAGGTGAAGGACACGAACGGATGTTATATTGTCCCGGCATTTACGGGGCTGGGCGCGCCGCATTGGGATCAGTATGCCCGTGGCACCATCGTCGGCCTGACGCGCGGCGTGAACAAGTACCACATTGTGCGGGCGACATTGGAATCCCTGGCATACCAGGTGAATGACGTATTGGGGGCAATGAAGGCGGATTCCGGCATCGAGCTGGCGGCCTTGAAGGTCGACGGCGGGGCAAGTGCCAACAACTTCCTGATGCAGACGCAGGCGAACATCAGCAATGCGCCGGTAAATCGCCCGCGGTGCGTGGAGACGACGGCGATGGGGGCGGCTTACCTGGCGGGATTGGCAGTCGGATATTGGAAGAGTAAGGAAGACGTGATTAAAAACTGGGCGATTGACCGCACGTTTACCCCGGCGATTGCGGATGACGAGAGGGAAAAAATGATCCGGGGATGGAATAAGGCGGTAAAATGCTCCTATGGCTGGGCGAAAGAGGAGTAGGGATGTTTGGTTATGTTACGATTTGTGAACCGGAATTGAAAATGAAGGACTGGCGCAAGTACCGTGCTTATTACTGCGGGCTGTGCCAGTCCTTGCGAAAGCGGCACGGGCATGTCGGGCAATTGACATTGTCGTATGACATGACGTTTGCCGTGATTCTTTTGACCTCTCTTTATGAGAGTGAGCCGGAGGTTTCCGAGCACCGTTGTAAGACGCATCCGGTAAAAAAACAAAAGATGCTGCATAATGAAATTACGGATTATTGTGCGGACATGAATGTCCTTTTGTCCTATTACCATATGAAAGATAATTGGGAGGACGAGAAGAAGATAAGCGGCCTGGCGGGCAGCGTGGCACTTGGGCGAAAGTCGAAAAGGATTGCCGAAAAATATCCGAGGCAGAGTAAGGTGATTCAAGAGAAGCTAAAAGAATTGGCCGCCTATGAGGCGGCGGACAGCCAAAATATTGACGAACCCGCAGGGTGTTTTGGGCGGCTGATGGCGGAGATGATGGTGTATAAAGAGGACGTATGGGAGAAAACATTGCGGGAAATCGGATTTTATCTGGGAAAGTTCATTTACATCATGGATGCCTATGAGGATTTGGAGAAGGATTTGCAAAAGGGGTGCTACAATCCGCTGCGCACGCTTTATGAAAACGGCGGATGTCAAGTGGCCGAGGACGAGGCGTGCGCGGAAGCGGAAAAATGCCAGGCGGCAGGAACCGGGACGCGTGTGGAAACGGAAGAGTGCCAGGCGGCAGAGGAGGAAGCGCGCACGGAAGGTGAGATGTGTCAGAAACCGAATTTCAAGAACGCGTACCAGAAACGTTGCTATGACATGCTGTGCATGATGATAGCGGAGTGCAGCGCGGCGTTTGAGAGGCTCCCTTGTCTGTGGGACGTTGACATTTTACGAAATATCTTGTATGCGGGAGTGTGGGGGAAGTTTCAAAAGCTGCAAGGATAGCAATCGGCCGGATGCCCATCGGCACCATCACTTTATCGGACGGAGGCCGTGCGGCGGGGCGCACAGCCCCGTGAATAGTAACGTCGGTGCTACTGTTCACGAAATCTTTAGAGAAAGTATATGGACTTTTTTGGATATTTCGTTTATGATAGCATTTGAAAATATAGTACAGAAAAGGGGAGTCGACATGTCAGGTAAAAATCCTTATCATGTGTTGAGAATATCACGCAACGCTTCGGATGACGAGGTGAAGCGGGCGTATCGTGAATTGAGCAGAAAGTACCATCCGGATGCCAACGTGGACAATCCGCTGGCGGATTTGGCGGAGGAGCGGTTCAAGGAAGTGCAGGAGGCCTATGACGAGATTATGAAGGAGCGCGAGAGCGGCGCGTCCTATGGTTATGGGAGTGCTTCTTCGGGAAGCTCGTCTTACAGCTATGGCTCTGGAAGTTCATATTCCGGCGGCACATCGGGAAATTCGGGTCAGGGTTCCTACCAGTATGACAGCAGCTATCAAAACGATTCTTATGGAAACGAAGACCCAAGGATGCAGTCGGTGTATACGTATATGAACGCCAGACAGTATCGGGAGGCGTTAAACGTTTTAAACAGCATTCCGGGGCGCAACGCGCAGTGGTATTACCTGAGCGCGGTGGCCAATGCCAACATCGGCAACAACGTCATGGCACGCGACCAGGCGGCGCAGGCGGTTTCCATGGAGCCGAACAACCCGCAGTACCGGCAGTTTTTGAACCAATTGCAGTGGAACGGGCAGCGTTACCAGACCACGCCGTATGGCGGAAGATACGGAAAAATGGACGATTCCTGCGGGACGGGCAATATCTGCTGCGACTTGTGGTGTGCGGACACGCTTTGTGAATGTATGGGAGGCGATTTGTGTTCATGCATGTAAGTGCAAAAAAGATGGCGGTTTCCGGCTTGTTGCTGGCCTTGACGGAGGTGTGCATCGTGGCGGGAGGCGTTTTGGAGACGAATACCTTGTTTTTGCTGGCGGCGGCTTCGTATTTCGTAGGAATCATAAAGCGGGAGTTCGGCGGGCGGATTGCGGCTGCGTTCTATCTCGCGGGCGTTTTGCTGGGGATGATCATCGCTCCGAATAAAATGTACGTTTTGACTTATGCGGCCATGGGGCTGTATATTCTGGTGATTGAATGGGTATGGGAATGGCTGGGAAGAAGCGTGACGCAGGAGACGGCATCAAAATATAAGATGATTTTCTGGCTGGTGAAGTACCTGGTCTTTAACGTGCTGTATATTCCCGCCGTATTGTTGATGCAGGAGTTGCTTTTTGGACGGCAGTTGGAAATCCGCTTCTTGCTCATCGTGATTTTGGCGGGGCAGGTCGGGTTGTTTCTCTATGACTATGCATACGGATACGTGCAGGCGAAGATTTGGAACAAATTGCGGGGACGGCTGTTTGACTGATTCCCGCGAGCAACGAGCCAAGCGGCCATGCTTGCATGGACATTTGGCGACTGCAGCGGGGTATGTGACCGGAAAAGGAGAGCGGTATGGATTTGTATATGGCTCCGTTAGAGGGCATTACGGGGCATGTGTTTCGCACTACCTTTTGTGAATGTTTTGGAAACGTGGATAAATATTTTATCCCGTTTATCAAGCCGAATCAGAAGGGGCATTTAAGCTCCAGGGAGCGGCAGGACGTCTTGCCGGAGAATAATGAAGGAATGCGCGCCGTGCCTCAGATTCTGACGAATTCCAGTGAGGATTTCCTGCGCACGGTGCATAAATTAAAACAATATGGCTATGAAGAGGTAAATTTAAATCTCGGGTGTCCGTCCAGGACCGTAATTTCCAAAGGACGGGGAGCCGGGTTTTTGGCATATCCGGAAGCACTTGATAGGTTTCTGGATGAAATATTTGGGCATGTGGACGTGGCGGTGTCCATAAAGACGCGAATCGGAAAGGAAAGTCCGGATGAGTTTGGGCGTTTGTTGGAAATCTATAATCAGTATCCGTTAAAAGAGTTGATCATCCATCCGCGCGTGCAAACGGATTTTTATGCAAACCACCCGAATTTGGAAGTTTTTGGGGAGACCGTTCAAAATAGCAGTAACTTGTTGTGCTATAACGGGGATGTTTTTTCCGTGGAGGATTATGAACGAATCACGAATGCATTTCCCGAAGTAGGACGAATCATGCTTGGCAGAGGCCTTTTGAAAAATCCGGGACTTGCGAGACAGATTTGCACCGGGCGGCCGCTTGACAAGCAGACACTTCGTACATTTCACGACCGATTGTATGAGAGATACGGTGCGGTGTTGTCCGGCGAGAAAACGATTCTGTTTAAAATGAAAGAACTGTGGAGCTTTCTGGCACCGATTTTTACGAATCATGAGAAATACGCGAAACGGATAAACAAGGCACAGCGGTGTGCGGCGTACGAGGAAGCGGTGGACAGGTTGTTCGCGGAGCAGGAGATTTTAGAAAGATAGTATATTTCTACTTCGAACCCACATATATTTTATCACAGTTTATAAAAACGGGGTTCGACTTATGCAGGATTTGATGATTCGTATCATGGACACTTACGGGTACCTTGGCGTTTGTTTTCTAATTGCCGTTGAAAATATTTTCCCGCCGATTCCTTCCGAGGTGATTCTCACGTTCGGCGGATTTATGACGACGTACACGAGGATGAGCGTGCCGGGGGTAGTGATTTTTTCCACGCTTGGTTCCACGATTGGCGCGTTGGTATTGTATGGGGTGGGATTGTCACTGACCCCGGACAGACTGGCTCGTTTTTCCGAAAGCAAGTTGTTTAAATGGCTTGGCTTTGACAAGGAGGAGATGGAGCGTACGATGCAGTGGTTCGAGCAGAAGGGGAAGAAGGCCATTTTGTTCGGACGCTGTGTGCCGATTATCCGAAGCCTGGTGTCGATTCCGGCCGGGATGGCGCAGGTGCCGATGCCTTTATTTTTGCTTTACACGGTCATCGGCAGCACGGTCTGGAACATATTGCTGGTGTCGCTCGGCGCGATGCTCGGGGCATCGTGGGACACGGTACTTGTCTGGATGGAAAAATACGCGGCGGTGATAAGAATCCTTTTGATTGGCGGCGCGATAGTCTGGATTGTACACTATATAAGCAAGAAAATGTCGCAGAAAGCATCTTGAAGAGGACGGCAAGGTTTAATATAATGATACCAAGGGTCAAAAGGTCATGTATGACATGCTTGCATGTCATACATGACTTTGAGACCCGCAAAACACCGAAAAGCAGCCATTTTCCGCAGGAAAATGAGCGGATTTGAGGTGTTTTAGGATTACGGGAGCACGTAGTGCGGAGTAATCCGTGGTATCATGATTATGATACCAGGGGGGGCAGTACCCCATAAAAACAAACGAAAAGAGGGAAAAGTATGTACGATGTCGTTATTATCGGGGCGGGCGTGAGCGGAAGTGCCGTCGCCCGGGAGTTGTCACGTTACAAGGGCAGGTTTTGTGTATTGGAGAAGGAGGAGGATGTCTGCTGCGGGACTTCCAAGGCCAACAGCGGCATCGTCCATGCCGGGTATGACGCACGGCCGGGCAGCCTGATGGCAAAGCTCAACGTGGAAGGAAACCGCCGGATGGAAGCCTTGTCAAAGGAGCTTGACTTTCCGTTCCGCCGGACGGGTTCTTTCGTGGTCTGCACGGACGAGGGATCCAGACAAAAGCTCCAGGAATTGTTGGAGCGCGGACAAAAGAACGGGGTAGAGGATTTGCAGATTCTCTCCCGCGAGGAGGCACTTTTCTTGGAAAAGAACCTGGCCGACGAGGTGGTCGCGGTTCTTTATGCACCGACGGCGGGGATTGTCTGTCCGTTTGGACTTACTATCGCGTTGGCGGAAAATGCCTGCGAAAACGGCGTGGAGTTTCAATTTGACACGGAAGTGTCGGCGATTAAAAAGCAAGGGGAAGGCTACGTTATAGAGACTTCAAGGGGCGTTTTTAAGACCCGTTACGTGGTCAATGCGGCAGGAGTTTATGCTGACATTTTCCATAACATGGTCAGCGCGGACAAGCTTCACATTACCCCGCGCAAGGGAGAATATTTCTTATTGGACAAGGGCGCGGGCGGGCACGTCTCACATACGATTTTCGCGCTTCCGGGAAAATACGGAAAAGGAATCCTCGTCACGCCGACGACGCACGGAAATCTCCTGGTGGGGCCGACGGCGACGGATATCCTGGAGCGGGAAGGTACAAATACGACGGCGGACGGGCTGGCGGCCATTCGCGAGAAGGCGGGACTTAGCGTCAAAGATTTGCCGCTTGGCAAGGTGATTACGAGTTTTGCAGGATTGCGTGCCCACGAGGACGGACATGAATTTATCATTGGAGAGGCGGCGGACGCCCCCGGTTTTATTGATTGTGCCGGAATCGAGTCGCCGGGCCTTACCAGTGCCCCGGCAATTGGCGCGATGGTGGCGGGCATTTTAAAAGAAAAGCTGAATCTTTCGGACAATGCGTCCTTCGTGGCGGAAAGAAAGGGCATCTTAAATCCGGCAAAGCTTTCGGCGGAGGAACGTAATCGATTGATAGAGGACAATCCGGCATATGGAAATATTATTTGCCGTTGCGAAATGATTTCCGAGGGGGAAATCATTGACGCGGTCAAAAGGCCTTTGGGGGCGAAGTCATTGGACGGCGTGAAGCGCAGAACCAGGGCGGGCATGGGAAGGTGCCAGTCCGGTTTTTGCTCCCCTCGGACGATGGAGATTTTGCACCGGGAGCTTGGCATACCGATGGAGGAACTGACGAAAAGCGGAGGCGATTCGCGGATGATTACGGGAGGAAGAAAGGAGGCGGCACAGTGAAACAGTACGATGTCGTGATAATCGGAGCGGGGCCGGCGGGATTGGCGGCGGCGGTGTCGGCTTTTGATGCGGGGATTCGAAGCATTTTGATTCTGGAGCGGGACCGCGAGGCCGGAGGCATTTTAAACCAGTGCATTCACAATGGCTTCGGCTTGCATACGTTCAAGGAAGAATTGACCGGGCCGGAATATGCCGACCGTTTTGTAAAGCAAGTAGAAGAGCGGGGGATTGAATGCCGTTTGAATACGATGGTGATGGACATTGGCGTGGAGTGTGGCGCGGAAGCCGAAAGTGTTGATGCAAAGCACGGCGTGGATGCGATGGAAAAGCCGTCATGCCGTTCTTTGAAATATGTGACGGCCATGAGCCGCACGGACGGAATGTACCAGGTTGCCGCCCGTACCGTGATTTTGGCGATGGGATGCCGGGAGCGTCCGAGAGGGGCATTGAACATCCCGGGTTATCGGCCGGCGGGTATCTATTCGGCCGGAACGGCACAGCGCCTGGTTAACATGGAAGGCTATCTTCCGGGAAAGAAGGTAGTGATTCTTGGTTCCGGCGATATTGGCCTGATCATGGCGCGGCGCATGACGCTGGAAGGCGCGAAGGTGCAGGTGGTGGCAGAATTGATGCCATATTCCGGTGGATTGAAGCGTAACATCGTCCAATGTCTTGACGACTATGGCATTCCGTTAAAGTTAAGCCATACCGTCGTAGACATTCAGGGAAAAGAGCGCGTGGAAGGCGTGACATTGGCGCAGGTGGATGAAAAGAGGCGGCCGATTGCCGGGACGGAAGAAACCTATGAATGCGACACGCTTTTGTTGTCCGTGGGACTGCTTCCGGAAAATGAACTCTCCGCCGGATTGGGCGTGGAATTAAGCCCGGTCACGTCGGGACCTATTGTCAACGAAAGTCTGGAGACGAATATCGAGGGCGTGTTTGCCTGCGGAAATGTATTGCATGTGCATGACCTGGTGGATTTCGTGTCAGAGGAGGCAGGCCTGGCGGGAAAAAATGCCGCGGCCTATATTACCCGCATGGGGAAGGAAGAGGCGGCAGGGCAGGTTCAAATTGAAATCAGCCCGCAGTCGGGCGTGCGCTATACCGTGCCGTCCCACATTCGCTTGTCACAGATGCAGGATACGCAGACCATTCGCTTCCGCGTGGGTGACGTGTATAAAAACTGCTTTATCCGAGCATATTTGAACGATAAACAAATAATTTCGAAGAAGCGTCCGGTCATGGCACCCGGCGAGATGGAGCAGTTGGTGTTAAAGAAGGAGCAGTTGCTTACATTTGTGGAGCCGGAGGAAAAGTCTCATTGTCTGGTCATCAGGGTGGAGGAAAAATAGATGAGTATAAAAAAACTGATTTGTATCGGGTGCCCTCTGGGATGTGAGATGGAGGCGGAACAAGAAGGCACGGAGATTATATCTGTAAAAGGAAATACCTGTCCGAGAGGGGATGCTTACGCCCGAAAGGAGTTGACGAGCCCTACCCGCATCGTGACATCGACCATCCGCGTGGAAGGCGGGGCGAGGCACATGGTGCCGGTCAAGACGCGGCAAGACATTCCGAAGGGAAAGATTTTTGACTGCATGGAAGAGGTTCGGAAGCTGAGCGTGACGGCACCGGTCCATGTCGGTGACGTAATTGTAAAGGACATTGCCGGAACCGGCGTGGCACTCGTGGCGACGGGAAACGTGAATGTTAGCAATTGACACTGCGCCGGCGCGGGGTGTATAATAGGGAAACCATCCTATTATTGAAAGAAAGGAAAATAAAACAAGATGAACATGGAACATTTAGAAGCGTATGAATTGCTTCAAAGCGAGGATTTATCAGACATTAAATCACAAGGAACCTTATTAAAGCATAAAAAGAGCGGGGCGCGGATTTTATTGATAGAAAATGAAGATGAAAACAAAGTGTTCACGGTCGGGTTTCGCACCACGCCGTCCAACAGCACCGGTGTTGCCCATATCATGGAGCATTCCGTGTTGTGCGGTTCGAAAAATTTTCCGATCAAGGATCCGTTCGTGGAACTGGTTAAAGGCTCTTTAAATACGTTTCTAAATGCCATGACATATCCGGACAAGACGGTTTATCCGGTGGCAAGCTGCAACGACAAGGATTTTCAAAACCTGATGCATATTTATATGGACGCGGTGTTTTACCCGAACATTTACCGGCATGAGGAGATTTTCCGCCAGGAGGGCTGGAGTTATCAGTTGGAGTCGGCAGAGGACGAGCTTACGTATAACGGTGTCGTATATAACGAGATGAAAGGGGCGTTTTCATCTCCGGAAGGCGTGTTGGATCGCATGAATTTGAATACGTTGTTCCCGGACACGACATATGCTTATGAGTCGGGCGGGGATCCGGACGTGATTCCGCAGTTGACCTATGAGGAGTTTTTGGATTTCCATAGGACGTATTACCATCCGTCCAACAGCTACATTTACCTTTATGGAAATATGGACATGGAGGAGAAGCTTCTTTGGCTTGACAAGGAGTATTTGAGCAATTTTACGTGCAGCCTTGTGGACTCGGAAATCAAATACCAGAAACCGTTTGAGGCGGTGAAGGAAGTCGAGGCGACCTATTCCATCTCCAGCGAGGAAGTGGAAGAGGAAAATACGTACCTTTCTTATAATAAGGTGATTGGAACCAGTCTGGACGAAAAGTTGTATCTGGCATTCCAGATTCTGGATTACGCACTGTTGTCCGCGCCGGGCGCGCCGCTTAAGAAGGCATTGGTGGATGCAGGAATCGGCAAGGATATCATGGGCTCCTATGACAATAGCATCTTCCAGCCGATGTTTTGCGTCATTGCCAAAAATGCGGATGCCGGGCAAAAGCAACAGTTCGTGGACGTGATAGAAGGCGTCCTGAAAAAAATCGTGGCGGAGGGAATTGACAAGAAGGCTCTGCTGGCCGGGATTAATTACCATGAATTCCGGTTCCGCGAGGCGGATTTTGGCAATTACCCGAAGGGGTTGATGTACGGCCTGCAGTTGTTTGACAGTTGGCTGTATGACGAGACGAAGCCGTTTATACACATTCAGGCGCTGGATACGTTTGAATATCTGAAAGAGCAGGTGGATAAAGGATACTTTGAGCAATTGATTCAGACCTGGCTTCTTGACAATACGCATGGAAGCATCGTTGTGCTTAAGCCGGAGCGCGGCAGGACGGCCCGCCTTGACGAGGAATTGGCAAAGAAGTTACAGAATTATAAGGCTTCGCTGAGTGAGGCGGAGATTGAAAAGTTGGTCGAGGACACGCATGCCCTGGTGGAGTACCAGGAATCCGAGGACGCGAAAGAGGATGTGGAACGGATACCGGTGTTGGAGCGGGGAGACATTTCGCCCGACATCGCGCCGATTTATAATGAACCATACCAGGTCGACGGCATTCCGTTCGTGCATCACCCGGTGGAGACGAATGGCATCGGATATGTCACGCTGATGTTCGATTTGGCCTCGGTGCCGGAGGACAAATTACCGTATGTGGGCATTTTGCAGTCCGTTCTGGGCATTATCGACACGACGAATTATGAATATAGTGAATTGTTTAATGAAATTAACGTGCATACGGGAGGCATTGGGACTTCCCTGGAGCTTTATCCCGACGTGACCCGGGTGAAGGAGAAGGAATTCGGGGCGATGTTCGAGATCAAGGGAAAGGCTTTGTACCCGCAGATGGACGTGCTTTTTACCATGATGCGGGAAATTCTGATGGAGTCAAAGCTGGATGACGAAAAGCGCCTGAAAGAAATCCTGGCGATGTTAAAGTCCCGGCTGCAGATGGGATTCCAGTCGTCGGGACATATGACGGCGGTGTTGCGTGCGGCATCCTATTCCTCCCCTCTGTCCAAGTTTAAAGACGATACGGACGGGATTGGATTTTACCGGGTGGTCAAAGAGGTGGAGGAGCACTTTGAGGAGAAAAAGGCGGAACTGGTCCAGAACCTGAAAGAGCTTGCAACGCGGATTTTCCGGGCGGACAATATGATGGTGAGCTATACTTCCGCGCAGGAAGGGCTTGCGGTGGTACAAGACGAACTGCGGAAAATGAAGGAGAACCTGCATAAAGATGCGGTAAAGGGAGAAACGCAGTGCGTCATGCATTGTGAGAAGCGCAACGAGGGCTTTAAGACTTCCTCCAAGGTGCAGTATGTGGCGAAGACCGGTAACTTCATTGACCAGGGCGAGGAATATACGGGCGCGCTGCAGATTTTGAAAGTGATTTTGAGTTATGATTATTTGTGGCAGAATATCCGTGTCAAGGGCGGTGCCTATGGGTGCATGAGCAGTTTTAACCGCATCGGGGAAGGCTTCCTGGTATCCTACCGCGACCCGCATCTGGAGCGGACGCTTGACGTATATGACGGAATCGTGGAGTATTTGAAAGCATTTACCGTGGACGAGCGCGAGATGACCAAGTATATCATTGGCACGATCAGCGATATCGACCGTCCGATGAGTCCGGCGGCCAAGGGCGATCGTTCGATGAATCTTCTTATGAATCATGTGTCCGAGGAAATGATTCGAAAGGAACGGGCGCAGATTCTTGGTGCCGGTCAGGAAGACATCCGCAAGCTGGCGGACGTGGTGGCCGCGGTGCTTCGTGCGGACCAGTTGTGCGTTGTCGGCGGGGAGGAAAAGATCGAGGAACAAAAGTCATTGTTTAAGGAAGTGAAAACTCTCTTTTAACGATGGACGTTAGGAGCACACCGGGGTTAGCTGTGGGCGGGATGCCCGTGACGAGGAGAGGTTTATGGAGAATCATTACAAATCCGGCTTCGTGACCTTGATTGGAAGGCCGAATGTCGGAAAATCCACATTGATGAATTATCTGATTGGACAAAAAATCGCCATCACGTCCAACAAGCCGCAGACGACGCGCAACCGGATACAGACGGTGCGAACGACCGAGGAGGGGCAGATCGTCTTTGTGGACACGCCTGGTATTCATAAGGCAAAGAACAAGCTGGGCACATATATGGTAAATATAGCCGAGCGTTCCCTTGGCGAGGTGGACGTGGTGCTGTGGCTGGTCGAGCCGTCGACTTTTATCGGCGCGGGCGAGCGGCATATCATCGAGCAGCTAAGAGCCGTGAAGACTCCGGTCATTTTGGTCATCAACAAGACGGACATGGTAAAGAAAGAGGACGTGTTTTTAAGCATTGACGCGTACCGCAAGGAATACGATTTCGCCGCCATCGTTCCGGTGTCGGCGCGCAGCGGGGAAAACACGGACGAGCTGGTGAAGGTGATTTTGCAGTATCTTCCGGACGGGCCGCAGTTTTATGACGAGGATACCATAACGGACCAGCCGGAGCGGCAAATCGTGGCGGAGCTGATTCGGGAAAAGGCACTGCACTGCCTGCAGGAGGAAATCCCGCATGGCATCGCGGTGGCCATCGACCGGATGAAGATGGAAAAAAGAGTGATGCAGATTGATGCCACGATTATCTGTGAGCGGGATTCCCACAAGGGCATCATCATCGGCAAACAAGGCGGGATGCTGAAAAAAATCGGCAGCACGGCGCGCTACGAGATTGAACGGATGCTGGACTGCAAGGTAAATCTGAAGCTGTGGGTGAAAGTGCAGAAAAACTGGCGGGACAGCGATTATCTGATGAAGAACTTTGGATATGTTCCAGACCCGGATTAATCCTCGTTCTGAGTGACCGCGCAGAATTTGTCAAGGCATTTTCGGATAAATCTTACTGGTATTTTTTACGTGGTATAAGAGCTCTTCAATCGGAGAACCTAAATGATATCAGGATTGCAGAGGCACAATGTGCATTGTAATCCGTGGATATCTAGAATCAAAGGCTGTGTGGCATGAAAGCACATATGAAGAGGTGAACCGAATGGAGCAGCAGTACTGGAATGAATTTTTAAAAACCGGCGGCGTGTGCGATTATCTGGGATATAAGATGGAGGTCTATGGACACGGCGGCGGCAAGGAGGACAAAGGCGGTATCAGAAAGGATGAACCAGATCACAGTGACGGGAATGGTGCTGTCCATCGCACCGATTGGAGAGTATGACCGGCGGGTCGTGATATTGACCAGGGAAGAGGGGAAGATCTCTGCGTTTGCCAAGGGGGCGAGGAAGCCAAACAGCCCCCTGGCGGGGGCGGTGAACCCCCTTTCTTTTGGTGAATTCGTCCTTTTCGTGGGGCGTAGCTCTTACACGATACGGTCGGCCAATATCAGCAATTATTTTGCAGAGCTTCGGCAGGACATGATGGGAGCCTGCTATGGGTTTTACTTTCTGGAATTTACTAATTATTATACACGGGAGGCCAATGATGAGCGGGAAATGTTAAAGCTCCTCTACCAGACGATGAAGGCGTTGACAAACGTACGGCTGCCGAACCGCCTGGTACGTCGCATTTTCGAATTGCGGGCACTTTACATCAATGGAACCGGGCCGCAGGTCGGGGCTTGCGTAAGCTGCGGGGACAAAGAACGGCCGGCGGTGTTTTCCGTAAAAAAGGGCGGCCTCGTTTGTAGTGAATGTGATGTCGGCGTGATAGACGGCGTGAAGCTTCATCCATCCACTTTGTATAGCATGCAATACATAGAATCCAGCAAAATCGAGAAGTTATATACCTTTTTAGTGACGGACGAAGTGCTCGAAGAGCTGGAGCACGTGATGGACAGATATTGTGACGTGTACGTGGAAAAACGGTTCAAGTCACTGGAAATTCTGGAGACGCTGCTGTAAGGTTGCAATTCACAGTTTAACCACCGTGGATTGTAACGCTATAAGGTTTCGCTTTACAAACGAAAGGGAAACCATTATAATTAGGTAACGATTAAAATATAGTGCTTAAAAAACAAGTTGCCAGGTATGGCCTGCGGCCGTGGATGGGAACAATAGCAGAAGAATGTGAGGAATTTGTGTTATGGAGAAGACAATGGACAAAATCGTGGCACTGGCAAAATCGAGAGGATTCGTATATCCCGGCTCCGAGATTTACGGAGGCTTGGCAAATACATGGGATTACGGAAATCTCGGCGTGGAATTGAAAAATAACGTGAAGAAGGCGTGGTGGCAGAAGTTCGTGCAGGAGTCGCCGTACAATGTCGGCGTGGACTGCGCGATATTGATGAACCCGCAGACGTGGGTGGCGAGCGGCCACTTGGGCGGCTTTTCTGATCCGTTGATGGACTGCAAGGAGTGCCACGAGCGTTTTCGGGCCGACAAGTTGATTGAGGATTACTGCGCGGAAAACGGTATCACGCTGGAGGGCAGCGTGGACGCGTGGTCGCAGGAGGAGATGACGGCGTTTATCGAGGAGAAACAGATTGCCTGCCCATCCTGCGGCAAGCACAATTTTACCGACATCCGCCAGTTTAACCTGATGTTCAAGACGTTCCAGGGCGTGAC